>NZ_JASEYI010000020.1:0-90062 GCF_035064085.1 Enterobacter sp. R-1.6.2 | reverse complement strand
CTGATATACCAGTCAGAAATACGGGCGAGAAGCTCCGTTATTTTCGCCATATCCAGACACCGGCCCTGCCACGGCGCGACAAGGGCCTGCCGGGTTTTCGGGGAAATGAGGGTCGTGCCGGAAAGGGTAATGGTATCAATGGTGAAGCAGGGCCCGGTGCCGGCTGCAGGCAGAGGCCTGTCAGGCGCCGGGCGAGGAATACTCCGCTCCAGCTCTTCACGCTGTTGCTGGTACTTTAATAACAGTTCCTCCTGCTGCTGACGCACGGTGTCCCGGTCAGCAGGAGTAAGGGGGGCTGCATGGCTCAGAGAGCAAAAAAATAACGAGCAAAAAAAGACGGCTTTGCTGTAATAGCGCATATAAAAGGATAATATTTTTTGGTTTTCTTAATTATGCCAGCTCCGACGCAATAGAGAATAGTCTCAAAAAGAGGGCTACTATAATTAGTAGTAATATTTGCGTTAAGTCTAAAAAAATAAAAATCCGTGATAAAGAAGAGTGTAGTTTCTGAAAGCTTTATTATTCGATCATGGTTCCTTCTTTCACAAAATATTAACTAACCTTCCCAACAATGAGATGTAAACGTCAGCGAGTAGTGCTGATTAAATTACCCGTCGTACTCATCGTGCTGCAAACTCTGATGGAGTCTGATAATTCAGTGCTGAATATGGGGCTCGCGCGATAACGTCTTTGAAGTTATCAATCAACAGCATGACGATATCTGTATGGGAAAGCGTGGACAGGATAAAAACAGGCAAAGGAAGATAACATCAGGAAAAGCTGGAGCGGGCGAAGGGAATCGAACCCTCGTATAGAGCTTGGGAAGCTCTCGTTCTACCATTGAACTACGCCCGCTTTGAGGTGCGTATGGCATTATAGACCTTACGCACCTTCATACAAGCCTCTTAACAACTAACCGGCGATAAAATAATCACTTAGCACTTCGGTTTGCTGCCGGGCACAGGCAGATAACGCTGCGGATCGATGGCCGTCGCCTTATAGCGAATCTGGAAATGCAGCTTCACCGCATCCGTACCGGTGCTGCCCATGGTGGCAATTTTCTGCCCGGCTTTGACGTTCTGCCCGTTGTTGACCAGCATCGTGTCGTTGTGCGCATAGGCCGTGATGTAGTCTTCGCCATGCTTAATCATGATCAGGTTACCGTAGCCGCGCAGCTGGTTACCCACGTAAACCACCTTCCCGGCCCCGGAGGCATAAACCGGCGTACCGCGTGCAGCGGCGATATCAATACCCTTGTTGCCACCTTCAGAAAGTGAGTAAGGGGCGACCACTTTACCGCTGGCAGGCCAAATCCAGCAGCGCTGTCCAACCGGCGGCCATGATGATTGCGGCACCTGATAGGACGGCGTCACTTTGGCGGTTTTGCCTTTCGAAGAGGATTTTTTGCCCGAGGACGATCCGCCGCTAACCTTCAGCTGCTGCCCCACCTCGATGGTGTAGGGCGGAGAGAGGTTATTCAGCCGCGCCAGATCCTTCACGCTGGTCCCCGTTGCGCGCGAAATCCGGTACAGCGTATCCCCGCGCTTAACGGTATAGACCGAACCGGAATAGCTGCCCATATCCGAAGATTTGCTCCCTGAACAGCCCGCCAGCAATAGCGTCAGCGTCAGGCAAAAAATGGCGGTGATGGGGTTTCTCGTCAGGCTTCCTGCAAACAAAACAGATCCTCGGTCAGCGTGAATGGCGCACTATGATAACAGCCAAAACGAATATGGGTCATGCCCTTTTCCGCTCTACGCGCCAAACCGTTCGTATAAGAATGCAGTATAATGTCCCGGCTGATGGTGCTGAACCACTCGGCATTTTGGCACTGGAGCATCAATGAGTATTCAAGAACACGTTATTTTGGTAAACGACCAGGGAATGGTGATTGGCACTCAGGAAAAATATGCCGCACACACCTTACATACCCCGCTGCATCTGGCTTTCTCTTCCTGGCTTTTTAACGCAAACGGCGAATGTCTGATCACCCGGCGCGCCTTAACCAAAAAAGCCTGGCCCGGCGTCTGGACCAACTCCGTCTGCGGCCACCCGCAGTCCGGCGAAGAGACGATACAGGCGATAATCCGCCGCTGCCGCTTTGAAGTGGGCGCTGAGCTGACCGACATCACCGCCGTCGCCCCTGAATTTCGCTATCGGGAAACCGACCCGTCGGGGATTGTGGAAAACGAAATTTGCCCTGTATTCGCGGCCCGCATCACCAATGACGTGACGATAAACGAAGATGAAGTGATGGACTATCAGTGGGTTGAGCTGGACGCGTTATTCCGCGCGCTGGACGCGACGCCCTGGGCCTTTAGCCCGTGGATGGTCATGGAAGCGACAACCGCCCGCGAAAAACTCAAAGCCTTCGCGGCGCAATAAAAAAGCCCCTTTCGGGGCTTTTTTTACATCTTAACGCCTTATTTCACCGGGCGCATCGCCGGGAACAGGATCACGTCGCGGATGGTGTGGCTGTTGGTGAACAGCATGACCATACGGTCGATACCAATCCCCAGGCCCGCCGTTGGTGGCAGACCGTGCTCCAGCGCGGTCACGTAGTCTTCGTCGAAGAACATCGCTTCGTCGTCGCCTGCCGCTTTCGCGTCAACCTGATCCTGGAAGCGCTGAGCCTGGTCTTCCGCATCGTTCAGCTCGCTAAAGCCGTTGCCGATTTCGCGGCCGCCGATGAAGAATTCGAAGCGATCGGTGATTTCCGGGTTCTCGTCATTACGACGCGCCAGCGGAGAGACTTCAGCCGGGTATTCGGTGATGAAGGTCGGCTGAATCAGGTGCGCTTCGGCCACTTCTTCGAAGATCTCGGTCACGATACGGCCCAGACCCCAGCTCTTCTCAACCTTGATACCGATGCTTTCCGCGATCGCTTTCGCAGAATCGAAGTTATCCAGGTCCGCCATATTGGTTTCCGGACGGTATTTCTTGATCGCTTCGCGCATGGTCAGTTTTTCGAACGGCTTGCCGAAGTCGAAGACTTCTTCACCGTATGGAACCTGCGTGGTGCCCAGAATGTCCTGCGCCAGGGTGCGGAACAGGGATTCGGTCAGCTCGATCAGATCTTTGTAATCCGCATACGCCATATAGAGTTCCATCATGGTGAACTCTGGGTTATGACGAACGGAGATACCTTCGTTACGGAAGTTACGGTTGATTTCGAACACGCGGTCGAAACCACCGACCACCAGACGCTTCAGGTACAGTTCCGGCGCGATGCGCAGGTACATGTCCAGGTCCAGGGCGTTATGATGGGTGATGAACGGACGCGCAGACGCGCCGCCAGGGATCACCTGCATCATTGGGGTTTCCACTTCCATAAAGTCGCGGTTGACCATGAACTGGCGGATACCGGCCATGATCTGGGAGCGAATTTTGAAGGTCTTACGGGATTCATCGTTAGAGATGAGATCCAGGTAGCGCTGACGATAGCGCGCTTCCTGATCCTGCAGGCCGTGGAATTTGTCCGGCAGCGGGCGCAGGGCTTTGGTCAGCAGACGCAGCTCGGTGCAGTGGATAGACAGTTCACCGGTTTTGGTTTTGAACAGTTTACCTTTCGCGCCCAGGATATCGCCCAGGTCCCACTTCTTGAACTGCTCGTTGTAGATGCCTTCCGGCAGGTCGTCACGGGAAACGTACAGCTGAATACGGCCACCAACGTCCTGCAAGGTCACGAAGGAGGCTTTACCCATGATACGACGGGTCATCATGCGGCCTGCAACGGCCACTTCAACGTTCAGCGCTTCCAGCTCTTCGTTCTCTTTAGCGTTGAAGTCAGCGTGCAGTTGGTCTGAGGTATGGTCACGACGAAAATCGTTCGGGAACGGCACGCCCTGCTCGCGCAGCGCTGCCAGCTTCTCGCGGCGGGTTTTCAGTTCGTTGTTAAGATCGACTACCGCGTCAGCGCCCTGTGCTTGTTGTTCAGACATGTTGGTTCCTCATAACCCTGCTTTCAAACTTGCTTCGATAAATTGGTCCAGGCTGCCGTCCAGCACCGCCTGCGTGTTGCGGGTTTCAACCCCGGTACGCAGGTCTTTGATGCGGGAGTCATCAAGGACGTAAGAACGGATCTGGCTGCCCCAACCGATGTCGGACTTGTTGTCTTCCATCGCCTGTTTCTCAGCATTTTTCTTCTGCATCTCCAGCTCATAAAGCTTCGCTTTCATCTGCTTCATGGCCTGGTCTTTGTTCTTATGCTGGGAACGGTCGTTCTGGCACTGTGTTACCAGCCCGGTAGGAATGTGGGTAATACGCACCGCCGATTCCGTACGGTTAACGTGCTGACCACCCGCGCCGGATGCGCGATAAACGTCGATACGCAGGTCCGCCGGGTTAATTTCGATATCAATATCTTCATCAACTTCCGGGTAAACAAACGCGGAGCTGAAGGAGGTATGACGGCGGCCACCGGAGTCGAACGGGCTCTTACGCACCAGGCGGTGAACGCCGGTTTCGGTACGCAGCCAGCCGTAGGCGTAATCGCCAATGATCTTGATGGTGACGGATTTCAGACCCGCAACTTCACCTTCAGACTCTTCGATAATTTCGGTTTTGAAGCCGCGCGCTTCTGCCCAACGCAGGTACATACGCGTCAGCATGCTGGCCCAGTCCTGCGCTTCGGTGCCGCCAGAACCCGCCTGAATATCGAGATAGCAGTCAGCGCTGTCGTATTCGCCGGAGAACATACGACGGAACTCAAGCTGCGCCAGCTTCTCTTCCAGCACATCGAGTTCTGCCACGGCTTCGTTAAAGGTTTCTTCGTCGTCGGCTTCGACGGCCAGCTCCAGCAAACCGGAAACATCTTCCAGCCCCTGGGCCATTTGATCCAGCGTATCTACGATAGCTTCGAGAGAGGAACGCTCTTTACCCAGCGCCTGTGCGCGTTCAGGTTCGTTCCAGACGTCCGGCTGTTCCAGCTCGGCGTTTACTTCTTCAAGACGCTCTTTCTTGGCATCGTAGTCAAAGATACCCCCTAAGAACGTCAGAGCGCTCCGTGAGGTCCTGAATACGGTTTTTTACCGGATTAATTTCAAACATGGTCTGTTTTCTTTTATGGACTTGTCAAAATGCGGTGATAAGAGCGGGATTGTACCGAATCCACGCCCTTTTTTATAGAGATTACTGCCGCTAAATTGGCCAGATATTGTCGATGATGATCTGCAGGGTGCGGTTACCGCGAAACTCGTTGATGTCCAGTTTGTACGCCAGCTCGACCTCGCGCACGCCGTTGTCCGGCCATACCGCCGTGTCAACGTTGAAGGCAATGCCGTCCAGCAGCGGTCCACCGCCCATGGGCTCGACCATCACTTTCAGATGACGTTCGCCGACGATGCGCTGCTGCAGCAGACGGAAACGACCGTCAAACAGCGGTTCCGGGAACATCTGCCCCCACGGACCGGCATCGCGGAGCATTTGGGCCACGTCCATCGTCATCTCAAGCGGTGAAAGCTCGCCATCGGACACCACTTCCCCCTGCAGCAGGGCCGGGTCAATCCAGTCGGTGACAAGCTCACCAAACAGACGCTGAAACTCGTCGAATTTCGCCTCTTCCAGAGACAGGCCAGCCGCCATCGCATGGCCGCCGAACTTGATCATCAGACCCGGATACAGCGTATCGAGACGTTCCAGCGCGTCGCGCATGTGCAGCCCCTGGATTGAGCGGCCCGAGCCTTTCAGCGTGCCGTCACCCGCGGGGGCGAATGCGATCACCGGCCGGTGGAAACGTTCTTTAATACGCGACGCCAGAATGCCCACCACGCCCTGATGCCACTCGGGATGGTACATCGCCAGGCCGCCCGGCAGCGTATCGCCGCTACGTTCAAGCTTTTCGCACAGGGTCAGCGCTTCGGCCTGCATCCCCTGCTCAATCTCTTTGCGTGTCTGGTTCAGCGCGTCCAGCTCGTTGGCCAGCACGCGCGCTTCACCGATGTTGTCGCACAGCAGCAGCGCCACGCCGACGGACATATCGTCCAGCCTTCCGGCTGCGTTAAGACGCGGCCCGAGAGCAAAGCCCAGGTCGCTGGCCGCCAGCTTGAGCGGATCGCGGTTGGCGATCTCCAGCAACGCCTTGATCCCCGGACGGCACTTGCCCGCCCGAATGCGGCTTAGGCCCTGCCAGGTCAAAATGCGGTTATTGGTATCGAGGGGCACCACATCCGCGACGGTGCCCAGCGCCACCAGATCGAGATATTCGGCCAGGTTCGGTACGGCAATACCGCGAGAGTCGAACCAGCCCTTATCGCGCAGCAGGGTCCGTAACGCCAGCATCAGATAAAACGCTACGCCCACGCCTGCGAGGGATTTCGACGGGAAATCGCAGTCGCGCAGGTTGGGGTTAATAATCGCTTCCGCATCCGGCAGCGTTTCGCCCGGCAGGTGGTGATCGGTGACCAGCACCGGGATCCCCAACGCGTGAGCATGATCGACGCCCGCATGGGAGGAGATCCCGTTATCGACGGTCATGATCATCTGTGCACCACGGGCGTGGGCCTGATCGACCACTTCCGGGCTGAGGCCATAGCCGTCTTCAAAACGGTTCGGTACCAGATACGTGACGTTATCGCAGCCCAGCGCGCGCAGGCTGAGCACGCTCAGCGCGGTGCTGGTTGCGCCGTCGGCGTCGAAATCGCCCACCACCACAATCCGCGTTCCCTCTCGAAGCGCGTTGTAGAGCATTTCGGTGGCTTTTTCGATACCGCTCAGCTGCTGCCAGGGCAGCATCCCTTTCACGCTGCGTTCAAGATCCTCAGCGCGACGCACGCCGCGGCTGGCGTAGAGACGCTTAAGCAGCGCCGGGAGATCGTCCGGTAAATCAACGGGTTCAACCGCCTCGCGGCGGCGCAATTTTATCGGGGCTTTCACGCGGATTATTTACCACCAAACTGTTTCTGGTGCGCGTCGAGGAACTCTTTCATCTCTTTTGGTCCCTGATAGCCCGGAACAACATAGCCGTTGCTCAGGACAATCGCTGGCGTACCGCTCACGCCAAACTGCACGCCGAGCGCATAGTGGTTAGCGATATCAATGTCGCAGGAGGCCGGCTTAACGTCTTTGCCGTTCATCGCGTCGTCAAACGCTTTGTTGCGGTCTTTCGCACACCAGATAGCCTTCATGTCCTGCTCTGGCTGGCTCTGCACGCCCGCGCGCGGGAAGGCCAGGTAACGCACGGTAATGCCTAGCGCGTTATAGTCTTTCATCTCTTCATGCAGCTTGTGGCAGTAGCCGCAGGTGATGTCGGTGAAGACGGTAATAACGTGTTTTTCCTGCGCCGCTTTATAGACGATCATCTCTTTTTCGAGCGCGTTCAGGTTTTTCATCAGCAGCTGGTTGGTGACGTTCACCGGCTGCGCGCCGCTGACGTCGTACATTGGCCCCTGAATAATGTGTTTGCCGTCTTCGGTGACGTACAGCACGCCGCTGTTGGTCAGTACCGTTTTCATGCCGGCAACCGGTGCAGGCTGAATATCGCTGCCGGTGACGCCAAGCTTAGCCAGCGACTGTTTGATGGCGGCGTCGTCCGCATGGGCGAAACCGGTAAATGAGGCTGCCAGCAGGGTGAACAGCGCGAAAGACTTTTTCATATGTGATCCTGTTACAATTCGTCGGCACTCACGCACGAGGGTGGTGCTGTTGGTGTAGCTGCCGCAGGCGTTCCGTCGCGACATGGGTATAAATTTGCGTCGTGGAAAGATCGCTGTGGCCCAGCAGCATCTGCACCACGCGTAAATCAGCGCCGTGGTTTAACAGATGCGTCGCGAAGGCGTGACGCAATACGTGCGGCGAAAGCTTTTCACTGTCGATACCCGCCAGTGTGGCGTAATGCTTGATGCGATGCCAGAACGTTTGCCGCGTCATCTGCTGGGCGCGCTGGCTCGGAAACAGGACGTCGATAGACGTACCATTGAGCAGCCACGGACGACCATGCTCCAGGTACGTTTCCAGCCAGTAAACCGCCTCTTCACCCAGCGGAACCAGCCTTTCCTTATTTCCTTTACCGATGACGCGCACCACGCCCTGACGCAGGCTGATGTCGCTCATCGTCAGGCCAACCAGTTCCGAAACGCGCAAGCCGGTAGCATACAATAGCTCAAGCATGGCTTTATCGCGTAACTCCAGCGGCAGGTCAACAGCCGGTGACTGTAATAATCTCTCAACTTGTGCTTCGCTGAGATCTTTTGGCAGCCGCTGCGGAAGCTTAGGGGAAGCCAGCAGCGCGCTGGGATCGTCTTCGCGAATCTTCTCACGGTAGAGATGCTGGAACAGCCGACGCATGGCGCTAAGCAAACGCGCGGAACTGGTGGCTTTGTAGCCCCCTGCGATACGTTCCCCAAGCAGCGCCTGCAGGTCGTCACGCTGCGCGCTCGCAAGGGATAACCCCCGGTGCGCAAGCCACTCCACCAGCATGGTGAGATCGCGACGGTAGGCGCTGAGGGTATTCTCGGCCAGATTTTTCTCCAGCCACAGCGCGTCGAGAAACTGTTCGATCAGTGCGAGATCCTTTTCCACATCAGCCCCTTTGATTCTGCAGTCAGGCCATTATGCCTGATTGCGACCGGTTTCTGGTACACTACGCGCATAGTCAAAGCAAGAATTGAGATAGTTACGCGATGAATATTGGTCTGTTCTATGGTTCCAGCACCTGCTACACCGAAATGGCGGCAGAGAAAATTCGCGACATCATTGGCCCGGAACTGGTGACGTTGCATAACCTGAAAGATGACGCGGTCGCGCTGATGGAACAGTACGATGTCCTGATCCTTGGCATCCCAACCTGGGATTTTGGTGAGATACAGGAAGACTGGGAAGCCATCTGGGATCAACTCGACTCGGTCAATCTCGACGGCAAAATCATTGCCATGTACGGCATGGGGGATCAGCTGGGCTACGGGGAATGGTTCCTGGACGCGCTCGGCATGCTGCATGACAAGTTGGCGCCGAAAGGAGTGTCGTTTATCGGCTACTGGCCAACCGAAGGTTACGAGTTCACCAGTAAAAAACCGATTATTGCCGACGGCGAACTGTTTGTTGGACTCGCGCTGGATGAAACCAACCAGTACGATCTCAGCGATGAGCGCCTGCAAAGCTGGTGCGAGCAGATTCTGGGCGAAATGGCTGAAAAGTTTAGCTAACGCGCATTACCCCTGCGTCGTCTGTTGCAACAGCATCCGGCGCAGGTCCCGCCACTCGGCAGCATCCATACTATCAGCCGCCAGCCACAGATGCTGGCAACGCCCGCCGTCCACCTTGCGTAACCGTAACATCATGCCGCAGTTGAGCATCCAGGGCATACCGAGAATATCCCACTCTTTACCCTGCCAGCGCAGGCGGGAATCCATCAGTAATTTAATCTCTCCCTGACGGGCATTAATGCGACGCTGGCTGCGTACGCTGTCAAAAACGACAAACGACAGTAACAGCAGCCACAGCGGCGTATAGCTCAGCGGCCACGGCATCAGCAAAACAAAGGCCGCAACCAGGCCGTGGAGCAATAAAGACATCCACTGCGAGCGCCACGAGACGCGAAGATCAGATTGCCACAGGACCACGTTCCCGATTCCGTGTTTGAATTAATTGCACCATCCGTTGCAACTCGGTGTCGGCGGGTTTGCCGTGGTTCATCAGCCAGTTGAATAAATCCGGATCGTCAGACTCAAGCAGGCGAACAAACAGACGCTTATCATCATCGCTTAAGCTGTCATACTCATATTCGAAGAAAGGCATGATGGAAATATCAAGTTCACGCATGCCGCGACGGCACGCCCAGTGAATACGGGCCTTGTTGTTAATATCCATGTTCAGTTTCCTGCATTACGTTTGGCACAGTCGGCACCCCGTTCAGTGTTCTTTATTTCTCTACGGGGACACCAGCTAGTGTAACGTGTTTTTGACCGTTTCATTACTGGAATATTGCGATCGCCGAGCAGGCTTCCAGAATAATCCCTACAAAGACAGCGGATTACATTATTTTGCGTAGCGCTACGCATAACCGGTTTAGGGCACAAATGGTCTGCTGAAAGCGCTTGCATTGCCTGCAGGCTCTTTTACCATTAGGCATTATCAAAGCGTTAAGCAATTCAGGATATCGTTATGGCATTTACACCATTTTCTCCTCGCCAGCCCGCCGCCTCTGCGCGTCTGCCGCTGACGCTTATTTCTCTTGATGACTGGGCGCTGGCAACGCTCAGCGGTGCCGACGCCGAAAAATATCTGCAGGGTCAGGTGACCGCCGACGTCAGCCAGATGACCGAACACCAGCACCTGCTGGCCGCGCATTGCGACCCAAAAGGCAAAATGTGGAGCAACCTGCGACTCTTCCGCCGTCAGGACGGCTTTGCCTTTATTGAGCGCCGCAGCCTGCAAGAGGCCCAGCTCAAAGAGCTGAAGAAATACGCGGTCTTCTCCAAAGTCACTATCGCCCCGGACGACGAACATGTCCTGCTGGGAGTGGCCGGTTTTCAGGCGCGTGCGGCGCTGAAAAATCTCTTCAGCGAACTGCCGGATGCAGAAAAGCAGGTGGTCAGCGAAGGCGCGACCTCCATCCTGTGGTTTGAACACCCGGCGGAGCGTTTCCTGTTAGTCACGGATGCGGCAACAGCCGAACGCGTGACCGAAGCGCTGCGCGGCGAAGCGCAGCTCAACAACAGTCAGCAGTGGCTGGCGCTGAACATCGAAGCGGGTCTGCCGGTGATTGACGCAGCAAACAGCGCGCAGTTTATTCCTCAGGCAACGAACCTGCAGGCGCTGGGGGGTATCAGCTTTAAAAAGGGCTGTTACACCGGCCAGGAGATGGTGGCGCGTGCAAAATTCCGCGGCGCAAACAAACGTGCGCTGTGGACGCTGGCGGGCCATGCCAGCCGTGTACCTGAAGCGGGTGAAGACTTAGAGCTGAAGATGGGTGATAACTGGCGCCGCACCGGCACCGTGTTAGCCGCCGTACAGCTGGATGATGGACGTCTTTTGGTACAGGCCGTCATGAACAACGACATGGAAGCCGACAGCGTGTTTCGCGTGCGTGACGATGCGAACACGCTGAGCATCGAGCCGTTGCCATATTCGTTAGAAGAGTAATCGTATCCAGGTGCCCTCCCTCTCCCTGTGGGAGAGGGCCGGGGAGAGGGCAACCGCCCGCACGGTGGAAAAAACTACACCTGCCCCACGTACAAATAGATCGCCAAAAAGTGGCATACGCTGCCGCCCAGCACAAAGCCGTGCCAGATGGCATGGTTGTACGGGATGCGTTTGCAGACGTAGAAAATCACGCCGAGCGAGTACACCACGCCGCCTAAGGCCAGAAGCGTTACGCCTCCTACCGACAGTTTGACCGCCAGTTGATACACCACAATCAGCGACAGCCAGCCCATTGTCAGATAGGTGACCAGTGACAGCACCTTAAACCGGTGCGCGATGGTCAGCTTAAACAGGATCCCCAGCAGTGCCAGGCTCCAGATAACAATCATCAGGCCACGCGACAGCGGTGAGTTAAGCCCCACCAGCAAAAACGGTGTGTAAGTGCCTGCAATCAGAAGATAGATAGCACAGTGGTCAAATTTCTTGAGCCACATCTTGGCCCGCTGATGCGGGATCGCGTGATACAGCGTCGACGCCAGGAACAGCAGGATCATACTCCCGCCATACAGGCTGTAGCTGGTAATGGCCATCGCGCTGGCATTGGCGTCCACCGCCTGCACCAGCAATAACACTAAACCGACAATCCCAAACACCAGGCCAATGCCGTGGCTGATGCTGTTGGCTACTTCCTCAGCCAGCGAATATCCCTGTGCGATTAATGGTCTGCTCACCATACAAAACTCCGGGAAAACAAAAGATGATTATTCATCGCATAACTATGCTAACTGAGAATGATTCCAGTGAACACCTGTTAGCTAAAATAAAGTTAAACATAACGTTTCTAAATTACAATCAGACAGTTACACTTTAATTTCAGCAAACGTGCGTTTCGATTTCAATTATAAACATTTAAAATCAATTACATAAAACTGGTTCTGCCTGGGGTAGATCTCTGCGATCACGCTTTTCAATTCATCCAGGGTCATGTTCTCCTGTTCAGCATGTTTTTGCGTCAATGTGTCGAACGTAACGGTTGACGTTCCTGTTACTTCAATGGTGCAAAAATAACCATCATCCTCATAACGCCCCACCCGCAGGATATCGCCGGTTTTGAAATGGGATTCACTTTTATCCCGGATAGTGATGGTTTTACGCCCGGCCAGGATGTCGTCCTGAAAGCGCTGAAAAAAAGTGATGTCGTTTGGCTGCATGTTATTATTCCCTGAAGAAAAGTCTGATGAGTGAGTGTAGCCATTGTGAGCATGTTCTCCCATTCCGCCATTGCCAGTCTCAATAACCTGGAGATGATGGTCTACAACTATGTCATAAAAAATCGTGACAAAGTGATGTACATGACCATCCGCGAGCTGGCGGATGCGGCAGACGTCTCAACCACGACTATCCTGCGCTTTTGCCGCAAGCTTAACTGCGAAGGGTATTCTGAATTTCGGGTGCGCTTTAAGCTTTATCTTGAACAGAACGAGCCCCAGCAGGCGAATTTCGGTGCCAGCGAAATTATCAGCTTTTTTAAAAGCGTGAATAATGAAGAGTTCGATGCGTTATTAGATAAGGCGGTTGATATTATTTTATCGTCAGAGCGAATTATATTTGTCGGTGCCGGAACATCGGGTTCGCTGGCAAAATATGGCGCACGCTTCTTTTCTAATATCGGGAAATTCAGTAACCATATTGATGACCCTTATTTCCCGGTCACCAATGATATGGCGAAAAATGCTCTGGCGATTGTGCTCTCCGTCTCGGGCGAGACCGAGGAGATCCTGCGCTTCGCCAGCCAGTTCAGCCTGCATCACTGCAAGGTGCTCTCTATTACCAGCCACGAGCACTCGCGTCTCGCAAAACTGGCGGACTTTAATCTATCCTGGCATGTTCCTCAGACGCGTATTGCAGGCGTCTATGACATCACCACGCAAATTCCCGTCATTTATATTCTGGAATCTCTCGGACGTAAACTGGCGAAGAAACTCACAGAATAAAACACCCTGTTTTTTTGGTGTAACAAATCACATTTACTGGGAATTGTTATATCGTGACATTCAATTTCGCTTTGCTAGACTCGATGCCAATAAGCCATTTATTGAGAAGAGCAGCGATGAAAAAATTGACCTTACCAAAAGATTTTTTATGGGGCGGCGCGGTTGCCGCTCACCAGGTTGAAGGCGGCTGGAACAAAGGCGGCAAAGGGCCAAGCATTTGTGACGTATTGACCGGCGGCGCGCACGGCGTGCCGCGCGAAATCACGCAGGAAGTAGTGCCGGGTAAATACTACCCAAACCACGAGGCCATCGACTTCCACGGCCACTATAAAGAAGACATCAAGCTGTTTGCCGAGATGGGTTTCAAGTGCTTCCGCACCTCTATCGCCTGGACGCGCATCTTCCCGAAAGGTGACGAAACGCAGCCAAACGAAGAGGGGCTGAAGTTCTACGACGACATGTTCGACGAGCTGCTGAAATACAACATCGAACCGGTGATCACCCTCTCCCACTTCGAAATGCCGCTGCACCTGGTACAGGAGTACGGCAGCTGGACCAACCGTAAAGTGGTCGATTTCTTCGTGCGCTTCGCGGAAGTGGTTTTTGAGCGCTACAAAAACAAGGTCAAATACTGGATGACCTTCAACGAAATCAATAACCAGCGTAACTGGCGCGCGCCGCTGTTCGGTTACTGCTGCTCGGGCGTGGTCTATACCGAACATGACAATCCGGAAGAGACCATGTACCAGGTCCTGCACCACCAGTTTGTGGCCAGCGCCCTGGCTGTGAAAGCCGCGCGCCGCATCAACCCTGAGATGAAAGTCGGCTGCATGCTGGCCATGGTGGCGCTCTATCCGTTCTCCTGCAAACCGGAAGACGTGATGTTCGCCCAGGAATCCATGCGCGAGCGCTATGTCTTTACCGACGTCCAGCTGCGTGGTTACTACCCGTCCTACGTGCTGAACGAGTGGGAGCGCCGCGGCTTCTCCATCAAAATGGAGGCAGGCGACGAGCAGATCCTGCGTGAAGGTACCTGCGACTACTTAGGTTTCAGCTACTACATGACCAACGCGGTGAAAGCGGAAGGCGGTACCGGCGATGCGATTTCCGGCTTCGAAGGCAGCGTGCCAAACCCGCACGTGAAGGCATCCGACTGGGGCTGGCAGATCGATCCGGTAGGCCTGCGCTATTCCCTGTGCGAACTGTATGAACGTTATCAGAAACCGCTGTTTATCGTGGAAAACGGGTTCGGCGCCTACGATAAGGTGGAAGAAGACGGCAGCATCAACGACGACTATCGCATCGACTACCTGCGTGCCCACGTGGAAGAGATGATCAAAGCCGTGACGCACGACGGCGTGGATCTGATGGGCTATACGCCATGGGGCTGCATCGACTGCGTGTCGTTCACCACCGGCCAGTACAGCAAGCGCTACGGCTTTATCTACGTGAACAAGCACGACGACGGCACGGGCGACATGTCGCGTTCACGCAAGAAGAGCTTTAACTGGTATAAGGAAGTGATTGCCAGCAACGGCGAGAAACTTTAACGCCGTAACGCCGGGCGGCGCTACGCTTGATCCCCTCTCCCTTTGGGAGAGGGTTAGGGTGAGGGGTTTACTTCCCGCCCGCCAACTCAATAAAACTGCCCGTTACGTACGACGCCTTCTCGCTCAGCAGCCAGACAATCGCCTGCGCCACCTCTTCCGGCTGGCCGCCGCGCTGCATCGGCAGCAACGATTTCACGCGATCCACTCGCCCCGGCTCTCCGCCGGACGCATGAATATCGGTATAAATTAGACCCGGACGCACGCAGTTGACGCGAATGCCCTGCGCCGCCACTTCCAGCGATAGCCCGGTTGTCAGCGAATCGACCGCCCCCTTGGACGCGGCATAATCCACATATTCACCCGGCGCGCCCAGGCGCGACGCGGCGGAAGAGACGTTCACTATCGCCCCACCCTTGCCGCCATGCCTGAAGGACATGCGTTTTACCGCTTCCCGGCAGCAGAGAAAGTAGCCCGTGACGTTGGTCGCCAGGACGCGGTTAATGCGCTCAGCGGAAAGGTTCTCGATAGTGGATTGCTCAAACAGAATGCCCGCATTATTGACCAGCGCACGAAGCGGCTCGCCTTCACGATCGAGGCTGTCAAACATCGCCAGCACCTGGGCTTCATCACTGATATCCGCGCGGACGGCAAAGGCTTTACCGCCCGCTTCAACGATCTGGTTGATCACGTCCGTCGCGGCTTTAATGTTGTGGTGATAGTTCACCGCCACGGTGTAGCCTTCGCGCGCCAGCTGCAGCGCGGTGGCTTTCCCAATGCCCCGGCTGGCGCCGGTGACCAGTGCTATTGCCATTTTCTTCTCCCAATAAAAAAGCCGGGTGGCGGCTTCGCCTTACCCGGCCTTTATGACTACACCAATAATATTACTGGTATTCGCTCATCGGCACGCAGGAGCAGAACAGGTTACGGTCGCCGTACACGTCATCAAGACGCTTCACGGTCGGCCAGTATTTGTTTGCCACGCCTGCAGGGAAGACGGCCAGCTCGCGGGAATAACCGTGGTTCCACTCTGCCACCATTTCGTGCTGGGTGTGCGGGGCGTTAACCAGCGGGTTATCTTCCAGCGTCCACTCGCCGTCCTGCACGCGATCGATCTCCATGCGGATGGCCAGCATCGCGTCGATAAAGCGGTCCAGCTCGGCTTTGCTTTCAGATTCCGTTGGCTCCACCATCAGCGTACCCGCAACCGGGAACGACATGGTTGGCGCGTGGAAGCCGTAGTCAATCAAGCGCTTGGCGATATCCAGCTCGCTGATGCCCGTCGCTTCTTTCAGAGGACGAATATCGAGGATGCACTCGTGCGCCACGCGACCGTCGCGGCCGGTATAGAGCACCGGGAAGGCAGACTTCAGACGAGTCGCAATATAGTTGGCGTTCAGGATCGCCACCTGGCTCGCCTGCTTCAGCCCTTCCGCGCCCATCATGCGGATGTACATCCAGCTGATTGGCAGGATAGAGGCGCTACCGAACGGTGCCGCAGAGACCGCGCCCTGACGGGTCAGCATGCCTTCAATCTGCACTACGCTGTGGCCCGGTACAAACGGTGCCAGGTGCGCTTTCACGCCGATTGGGCCCATGCCCGGGCCGCCACCGCCGTGCGGGATGCAGAAGGTTTTGTGCAGGTTCAGGTGCGACACGTCCGCGCCGATAAAGCCCGGAGAGGTAATGCCCACCTGAGCGTTCATGTTCGCGCCGTCGAGGTAAACCTGACCGCCGAACTGGTGCACCACTTCGCACACTTCACGGATGGTCTCTTCGTACACGCCGTGGGTAGACGGGTAGGTCACCATGATGCAGGAGAGCTTGTCGCCCGCCTGCTCGGCTTTCGCACGCAGGTCGACCAGATCGATGTTGCCGTTCTTATCGCACGCCACCACCACCACTTCCATGCCCGCCATCTGGGCAGAGGCCGGGTTGGTACCGTGGGCGGAGCTTGGGATCAGGCAGATATCGCGGTGACCTTCGTTGCGGCTTTCGTGATAGTGACGGATCGCCAGCAGACCCGCGTATTCGCCCTGCGCGCCGGAGTTCGGCTGCATGCAGAGCGCGTCATAACCGGTCAATTTCACCAGCCAGTCGGAAAGCTGGTTGATCATCATATGATAACCTTCCGCCTGCTCTGGCGGGCAGAACGGGTGCAGCTCGGAGAATTCAGGCCAGGTGATCGGGATCATCTCCGCCGCGGCGTTCAGCTTCATGGTGCAGGAGCCCAGCGGGATCATCGCCTGGTTCAGCGCCAGATCCTTGCGCTCCAGAGAGTGCATATAGCGCATCATCTCGGTTTCGCTGTGGTAGCGGTTAAACACCGGATGCGTCAGGATCGCATCGTTACGCAGCATGCTTTCCTGAATGGAGCGGCTGTCGAGCGCGACCTCTTTGTCGAGCGCATCAATGTCCAGACCGTGCGCGTCACCCAGCAACACGCTGAACAGGTTCAGGATATCGTCGCGGGTGGTGCTTTCATCCAGCGTAATGCCGACGGCGTTGTGGATGTCGCTGCGCAGGTTGATCTCTGCTGCATTCGCGCGCGCCAGCACGGCCGCTTTGTCCGCCACTTCCACACACAGGGTGTCGAAGTAGTGAGCGTGGCGCAGCTTAAGGCCTTTCTGCTGCAGACCGCAGGCCAGAATATCAGCCAGACGGTGAATGCGGCTGGCAATGCGTTTCAGACCAGCCGGGCCGTGGAACACGGCGTACAGGCTGGCGATGTTTGCCAGCAGCACCTGGGAGGTACAGATGTTGGAGTTCGCTTTCTCGCGGCGGATGTGCTGCTCGCGGGTTTGCATCGCCATGCGCAGCGCGGTGTTACCGGCAGCGTCTTTTGAGACGCCGATGATGCGGCCTGGCATAGAGCGTTTGAATTCATCTTTCGCGCCGAAGAACGCCGCGTGCGGGCCGCCGTAGCCCATCGGCACGCCGAAGCGTTGCGCTGAACCGAATACGATATCCGCGCCCTGTTTACCCGGCGCCGTCAGCAGCACCAGCGCCATAAAATCGGCGGCAACGCTGACAACCACTTTGCGGGTTTTCAGCTCGGCAATCAGCGCGCCGTAGTCGTGTACTTCGCCCGTTGTCCCCACCTGCTGCAGCAGCACGCCGAAGACGTCCTGGTGATCCAGCACTTTGTCGGCGTCGTCGACAATCACGTCAAAGCCGAAGGTTTCCGCACGGGTGCGCACCACGTCCAGCGTCTGCGGATGCACGTCCGCCGCCACGAAGAAGCGGTTGGCATTTTTCAGCTTGCTCACGCGTTTTGCCATCGCCATTGCTTCGGCGGCGGCGGTCGCTTCATCCAGCAGCGAGGCGGAGGCGATATCCATACCGGTCAGATCCAGCGTCACCTGCTGGAAGTTCAGCAGCGCTTCCAGACGGCCCTGAGAGACTTCCGGCTGATACGGGGTGTAAGCGGTGTACCAGCCCGGGTTTTCCAGCATGTTGCGCAGGATAACCGGCGGTAACTGCACGTTGGTGTAGCCCATGCCAATGTAAGACTTATAGCGCTTGTTCAGGCCTGCGATAGCCTTCAGCTCCGCCAGCGCGGCGAATTCCGTGGTGGCTTCCCCCACCTGAGGCGGCGTGGCAAGCTGGATGTCTTTTGGCACAATCTGGCCGATAAGTGCGTTTAATGAATCCGCGCCAACTGTCTTCAGCATCTCCTGCTGTTGCTGAGCATCCGGCCCAATGTGACGTTCAATGAAGGCGCCACGGTTTTCAAGCTGGCTTAAAGTCTGTGTCATGAGCGATGGTTCCTGAAACGTGCAGTGAATTTAAGTTCCCTCTCCCTCTGGGAGAGGGTTAGGGTGAGGGGAAGATGGGCACCCTCGCCCCTGCCCTCTCCCGAAAGGAGAGGGGGATAAACAATTACTCGTCTTCTAACAGTGCTTCGTACGCGGTCGCATCCAGCAGCGCGGCAACCTGAGATTCGTCGCTGGCTTTGATCTTGAAGATCCAGCCGCCTTCATAAGGCTCGCTGTTCACCAGCTCTGGCGAATCGCTCAGCGCGTCGTTGACGGCAACGATTTCGCCGCTCACAGGAGCATAGATGTCAGATGCCGCTTTTACGGACTCCGCCACGGCGCAGTCGTCGCCCGCGCTAACGGTCGTGCCCACGTCAGGCAGGTCAACAAACACCATGTCGCCCAGCAGCTCTTGCGCGTGCTCGGTGATCCCTACGGTGTAAGTGCCGTCCGCCTCTTTGCGCAGCCACTCGTGTTCTTTGCTGTATTTCAGTTCTGCTGGCACATTGCTCATTGAAGTTCTCCTGATAAAAATGATTAGGCGACCGGCTTACCGGCGCGAACAAAAATCGGTTTGGTCACGTTGACCGGCATTTCGCGGTTGCGGATTTGCACCACCGCCGTTTCGCCAATGCCCGCCGGCACGCGTGCCAGTGCAATACTGTAGCCCAGCGTCGGGGAGAAGGTACCGCTGGTGATCACGCCTTCGCGAGGATTGCCGTCAGCATCGGTAAAGCGCACCGGCAGTTCACCGCGCAGCACGCCCTTCTCGGTCATCACCAGACCCACCAGCTGTTCAGTACCCTTCTCGCGCTGCATCTCCAGCGCTTCGCGGCCAATAAAGTCACGGTCAGCCGGTTCCCATGCGATGGTCCAGCCCATGTTGGCGGCCAGCGGAGAGACGCCTTCATCCATCTCCTGACCGTAGAGGTTCATCCCCGCTTCCAGACGCAGAGTATCGCGCGCGCCCAGACCCGCAGGCTTCACGCCCGCTTCCACCAGCGCGCGCCAGAAATCAGCGGCCTTCTCGTTCGGCATCGCAATTTCGTAGCCCGCTTCACCGGTGTAGCCGGTGGTGGCGATAAACAGATCGCCCGCCTGCACGCCGAAGAACGGCTTCATGCCTTCGGTTGCTTTGCGCTGCTCGTCGTTAAACAGAGATGCGGCTTTCGCCTGCGCGTTCGGCCCCTGCACGGCGATCAGCGACAGATCGTCACGGACGGTGATGTCGATGGCATAAGGTTCGGCGTGTTGGGTGATCCAGGAGAGGTCTTTTTCGCGGGTGGCGGAGTTGACAACGAGGCGGAAGAAATCTTCAGTGAAGTAGTAAACGATAAGGTCATCAATCACGCCGCCCGAGGCATTCAGCATGCCGGTATAGAGCGCTTTACCCGGCGTTTTCAGTTTGGCGACGTCGTTTGCCAGCAGATAACGCAAAAACTCCCGGGTGCGGCTACCGCGCAGATCGACAATCGTCATGTGGGACACGTCGAACATACCGGCATCGGTGCGCACCGCGTGGTGCTCATCAATCTGCGAGCCGTAGTGCAGCGGCATCATCCAGCCATGGAAGTCCACCATGCGGGCGCCGCATAACACGTGTTGTTCGTACAAAGGAGTCTGTTGAGCCATCTTGTCCTCGTTGAAAAATTCACCGTGAAACCCGGTATCGGCCCCGTCACCTGGCGCCGACGCAAACGTTCTCTTTTACCCGAACTTACCACCGAAACCGGCGGTTAACCATAAGGTAAAACGGGTCATCACATTAGCTTATGACCAAAAAACGCTAAAAAGCCTACAGAGTTATTCACTGGAAAAATGCGATTAACCCCGCACAAAATTAACAATGATCTAACAGGATTTAGCACATGGTGATATTTCATGCGGAAAAACGGGCCGAATTTCCGTAACATAAAATCCAGTAGATTAGATTTTCTAATGCGAAAAATGACGTGAAATTAGAATATTTCAAACGAGGGAATTTCCCCGGCGCAGAGGCCGGGAAAATAAAGTGTGACAGGGGTCTAAATTAACGTAGCCAGTCCGGCAGGTCGTTAAGACCCATCGCCTGACGGAGGAGTTGAGGTTTGACGCCAGGAAGCGTATCGGCCAGTTTAAGACCAATATCGCGCAGCAATTTTTTCGCCGGATTTGCGCCGGCAAACAGCTCGCGGAAGCCCTGCATGCCCGCCAGCATCATCGCCGCACTGTGCTTACGGCTGCGCTCGTAGCGACGCAGGTAGAGATGCTGGCCGATATCTTTGCCTTCGCGGTGCAGGCGACGCAGTTCCTCAACCAGCTCCGCCGCGTCCATAAAGCCAAGGTTAACGCCCTGCCCGGCCAGCGGATGAATGGTATGCGCCGCATCCCCCACCAGCGCCAGACGGTGCGCCGCAAACTGACGCGCGTAGCGGCCGGTTAACGGGAACACCTGCCGCTCGCTTTCAAGGGTGCACAAGCCAAGGCGGTTATCAAACGCCATGCACAGCGCCTGGTTAAAGGCATCCGGCGTCGCCTCCTCCATCAGCTGGGCTTTTTCAGGCACCAGGGACCAGACAATCGAGCACAGGTGCGGATCGGCAAGCGGCAGGAACGCCAGAATGCCGTCGTTGTGGAAAATCTGCCGCGCCACGCCGCCGTGCGGCTCCTCGGTACGGATCGTGGCAACCAGAGCGTGATGACGATAGTCCCAAAAGGTCAGCGGGATATCGGCTTTATTCCGCAGCCAGGAGTTCGCACCGTCAGCACCGACCACCAGACGCGCGGTCAGCATGTCGCCGCTCTGTAAGGTGATAAACGCCTCGTTTTCACCCCACGCCACCTGCTGGATCTGCGCAGGCGCAATCAGCGTCACGTCGCTGCACTGCTGCGCTTTCTGCCACAGCGCGTGGTGGATCACCGCGTTTTCGACGATATGACCCAGATGGCTGTAGCCCATGCTTTCATCATCAAAAGCAATATGACCAAAGCTGTCTTTATCCCACACTTCCATGCCGTGGTAGCAGCTGGCGCGCTGCGCCACAATATCTGCCCAGACGCCAAGGTGCGTCAGCAATTTCTCGCTGGCGGCATTGATCGCCGAGACGCGGAGTTCCGGCGGGGCATCTGGCGCAACGGGCTGAGGCTGCTTTTGCTCCAGCACCGCCACGCGCAGGCCGCTGCCCTGTAAACCACAGGCCAGAGCCAGTCCGACCATACCGCCGCCAACGATGGCAACATCAACATTTTGCACGGTGATAACTCCTTAACGCGCGACCCAACCAAGAGTCCGCTGCGCCAGCACGTCACGTGCCGGAATGAATAATTCCATCGCCATCAGCCCGAGGTTGCGGCCTGCAACCAGCGGCGCCCAGCGATTGGCAAAGAGATGGACTAAGCCGTCGGTGACGCCAATCGTCGCCTCTTTATCCACCTGGCGGCGCTTCTGGTAATGGCTGAGCACCGGGTATGCGCCACAGTCTTTTTGCTCACCCCATGCCTGAGCAAGGGTTTCCGCCAGGCTCATGACATCACGCAGGCCAAGGTTGAACCCCTGCCCAGCGATGGGGTGCAGCGTCTGCGCGGCATTACCGACAAGCGCCAGACGATGGGAGATGGACTGAGACGCTGTCGTCAGGGAAAGCGGGTAGACCGCCCGCTGGCCAGCATGGGTAATACGCCCCAGCCGCCAGCCAAAGGCTTTTTGCAGCTCGGTACAAAAACGTTCATCGGACCAGGCTTTAACCTCTTCGGCCTTATCCTGCGGATGACACCAGACAAGCGAACAGCGCCCGTCCGACATCGGCAGCATCGCCAGCGGGCCATGCTGCGTAAAGCGTTCAAACGCCCTGCCGTGGTGTTCTGCTGCGGTAGAGACGTTCGCAATGACCGCAACCTGCCCGTAGGGCTGCTGACGCCACTCGACGCCACACTGCGTGCCGAGCGCCGAACGCGAGCCGTCCGCGGCGACCAGAAGCTGGCCTTCAAGCACGGTGCCGTTTTCCAGCGTCACGCTGACCGACGCCTCACTGCGGCTCACGCCGGCCACGCGCGCCGGACAATGCAGCGTGACGCCCGGCGCATCCTGGAGCAGACGGAACAGACGCAATCCGACGTCGTGGAGTTCAACAACCTGACCCAGCGCGTCAATGCGGTAATCCTGCGCGTCCAGCGTGACAAAGCCAGCATGGCCGCGATCGCTTACGTGAACGGTTTTAATTGCCGTCGCGCAATCGGCGATGGCCTGCCAGATGCCAATGCGGGACAGCTGCTGGCAGGTGCCCTGCGCCAGGGCAATCGCGCGGGAATCAAAACCGGGATGATTTTTCGCCTGCGGCGCGATGGCTTCCACCAGGTGCACCGCAAGCTGCCCCTTCGTCAAATGCGAAATGGCCAGCGCCAGCGTGGCCCCGGTCATGCCGCCGCCAACGATAATCACGCTCATGCGCGTGCCGCTGCCATCAGCGCCTCGATATCGTCAGCGTTTTTCACGACGCTCGCGGTCAGGTTTTCGTTACCGGTTTCGGTAATGACGATGTCATCTTCAATACGAATGCCAATCCCGCGGTACTCCTCAGGCACGTCGGCATCCGGCGCGATATACAGGCCTGGCTCCACGGTTAACACCATGCCCGGCTCCAGCACGCGCGAACGGTCGGTGCCGTACGCGCCAACGTCATGCACATCCAGCCCCAGCCAGTGGCTCAGGCCGTGCATGAAATACGGTCGATGCGCATTATCAGCGATCAGGGTGTCGACCTCCCCTTTCAGGATCCCGAGCCTGACCAGGCCGGTAATCATGATGCGCACCACTTCGCCGGTCACTTCCTGCATGGAGGTACCGGGACGATACAGCCTGAGCGCCGTCTCAAGCGACTCGAGAACGATGTCGTAAATGGCGCGCTGTGCCGGTGAGAATTTACCGTTCACCGGGAAAGTACGGGTGATGTCTCCCGCGTAGCCCTGGTATTCGCAACCGGCGTCAATCAGGACCAGATCGCCGTCGCGCAGCGCGCTTTCGTTTTCGGTGTAGTGCAGAATGCAGCCGTTTTCTCCGCCGCCAACAATGGTGTTGTAGGAGGGATAACGCGCGCCGTGGCGGTTAAATTCGTGATGTATTTCGCCCTCCAGCTGGTATTCGAACATCCCGGGACGGCACTTTTCCATGGCGCGGGTGTGCGCCAGGGCGCTGATTTCGCCCGCTCGACGCATCAAATTCAGCTCTTCTTCAGACTTGAACAGGCGCATTTCATGCACCACCGGACGCCAGTCCGTCAGCGTGGCCGGCGCGGACAGGTTCTGCCGCGAGCCTTTGCGCAGCTTATCCAGCGCGGTGAAAACAATCTCATCGGCGTAGGCATATTCACCCTGCGCGTGATAGAGCACGTCGAGGCCGTTAAGCAGCTGATAGAGCTGCTGGTTGATTTCGCTAAACGCCAGCGCGCGGTCAACGCCCAGCTTCGTCGGTGCGGCCTCCTGGCCCAGGCGGCGGCCAAACCAGATTTCGGCCGTCAGATCGCGCACGCGGTTGAAAATCACGCTGTGGTTGTGGGTGTCATTGCTCTTAATCAGCACCAGCACCGCTTCCGGCTCGTTAAAGCCGGTGAAGTACCAGAAATCGCTGCTCTGGCGATAGGGGTATTCGCTGTCGGCGCTGCGCGTGACTTCGGGCGCAGCAAAAATCAGCGCGGCGCTGCCCGGCTGCATTGTTGCCAGCAGCGCCTGACGGCGGCGCGAATACTCTTGACTCGAGATAACCATGACACCCTCCTGTGCGTTATTTTTCTTAATGTAAGGTTGGCTTGCGGACTTCCGGCGCGGTCGGCTGAGAGCGCGTGAAGTTATCGTGGCACAGCAGTGCCGCCACGCGCACGTACTCGATAATCTCTTCAAGAGACATTTCCAGCTCTTCCTGGTCTTCGTCTTCATCGTAACCGAGCTGGGCGATGTTACGCAGGTCGTCGATCGCTTCACCCGCTTCGCCGGTCACTTTATCCAGTTTAGGCTGCGTCACGCCGAGCCCCAGCAGATAGTGGTTTACCCAGCCGGCCAGCGCATCGGCGCGATCGAACACGCTGACGTCGTCGCCTTCAGGCAGATAAAGCTGAAAAAGGAAGCCATCGTCTTCCAGCGAATCGCTGGTTGCGGCGTGCATTTTACGCAGCGCTTCCGCCAGCTCGTGACCAAACGCCAGCCCTTCATTCGTGAGGTCGTGGATCAGCGGCTGCCATGAGCTGTCGCTGTTTCCGCCGCACAGCATGCCACTGATCAGACCGTGCATTTCGGCAGGGGTTAAACCGACTCCCTGCTGGTTCAGTAACTGGTTTAAATCCTTGTAACCAGGCATTTCGTTCTGTATAGACATGAGCATTCGTCATCAAAGGGGGGAAGTTTCATGATATGCTACCACTTTGGACCCTGGTGATACCAGAAAAGGGCTTGTATCTTCACATCAGGGTAGCTATAGTGTCGCCCCTTCGCAGCCCCCGGGGCAGTAAGCGAAGGCAGCGCAGTCAATCAGCAGGAAGGTGGCATGTCTGCACAACCCGTCGATCTCCAGATTTTTGGCCGTTCACTGCGAGTGAATTGTCCGCCTGAACAAAGGGATGCTTTGAATCAGGCAGCGGACGATTTGAATCAGCGGTTGCAAGATCTAAAAGAACGCACTAGAGTCACAAATACTGAGCAGCTGGTTTTCATCGCCGCGTTGAACATCAGCTATGAACTGACTCAGGAAAAAGCAAAGACCCGCGACTACGCGGCAAGCATGGAGCAGCGCATTAAAATGCTCCAGCAGACCATAGAACAGGCATTGCTTGATCAAGGTCGCAATCCCGAAAGACCGGGACCAAAGTTTGAATAACACTTCTCAGTTGACTATGGTAGAGTAACTGTGAAGACAAAATTTCTCTGAGATGTTCGCAAGCGGGCCAGTCCCCTGAGCCGATATTTCATACCACAAGAATGTGGCGCTCCATGGTTGGTGAGCATGCTCGGTCCGTCCGAGAAGCCTTAAAACTATGACGACACATTCACCTTGAACCAAGGGTTCAAGGGTTACAGCCTGCGGCGGCATCTCGGAGATTCCCTCTCTTTTCTTCTACCGACTACCATGACCCAATTCCCTGAAGTTTCTGCTTCACGCCAGGACATCCGTCAGTTAATTCGTCAGCGCCGCCGTGCGTTAACCGCCGATCAGCAAGCGCATTTTGCCCAGCAGGCCGCCGCCCGTATGATGGCGTATCCCCCTGTCGTGATGGCGCACACCGTTGCGCTGTTTCTGTCATTTGATGGAGAACTGGATACCCAACCGCTGATAGAGCAGCTCTGGCGCGCCGGGAAGAAGGTCTATCTGCCGGTGCTGCACCCGTTCAGCGAGGGGAATTTGCTGTTTCTGCACTATCACCCGCACAGCGAGCTGGTGGTGAATCGCCTGAAAATCACCGAGCCGAAACTCGACGTGCGCGACGTGCTCCCGCTGTCACAGCTGGATGTGCTGATCACGCCGCTGGTGGCGTTTGATGAACAGGGCCAGCGTTTAGGGATGGGCGGCGGTTTTTACGACCGGACGCTGCAAAACTGGCAGCAGTACGGGTTGCAGCCGGTGGGTTATGCGCATGATTGTCAGGGCGTGGAGGCGTTGCCGGTGGAGAAGTGGGATGTGCCGTTGCCGGCGGTAGTGACGCCATCGAAGTTGTGGGAGTGGTGAAACAGGCGTGCGGCCTGATGCCCTCACCCCAGCCCTTTCCCACAGGGAGAGGGTGAAAACATAAAAAACGGTAACTATCGTTACCGTTTTGCATTTATCTCGCACCATCAGTACAGCAGACGCGCGCGAATCGTCCCTTGAATCGCCTTCATGCTCTGCAGCGCTTTCTCAGCAACATCGTCATCCGCTTCGATATCAATGACCACGTAGCCCATCTGCGAGTTCGTTTGCAGATACTGTGCGGCAATGTTGACGCCCTGCTCGGCAAAGATCTGGTTGATCGCGGTCAGCACGCCAGGACGGTTTTCGTGGATGTGCAGCAGACGACGACCACCGTGCAGCGGCAGAGACACTTCCGGGAAGTTCACGGCAGAGAGCGTAGAACCGTTGTCGGAATATTTGCTCAGCTTACCCGCCACTTCCAGACCGATATTCTCCTGCGCTTCCTGGGTAGAGCCGCCGATGTGCGGCGTCAGGATCACGTTGTCGAATTCGCACAGCGGAGAGGTAAACGGATCGCTGTTGGTCGCTGGTTCCGTCGGGAAGACGTCGATGGCCGCGCCCGCCAGGTGCTTACGCTTCAGCGCATCCGCCAGGGCCGGGATATCGACAACCGTGCCGCGCGCGGCGTTGATCAGCAGTGAGCCCGGCTTCATCAGCGCCAGCTCTTCCGCGCCCATCATGTTCTTGGTGGACGCATTTTCCGGCACGTGCAGGCTCACCACGTCGCTCATGTTCAGCAGGTCAGAAAGGTGTTGAACCTGGGTCGCATTGCCCAGCGGCAGCTTGCTTTCGATATCGTAGAAGAACACGTGCATACCCAGGGATTCCGCCAGAATACCGAGCTGCGTACCGATGTGGCCGTAGCCGATAATCCCCAGTTTTTTACCACGCGCTTCATATGAGCCGGACGCCAGTTTGTTCCACACGCCGCGGTGCGCCTTGGCGTTCGCTTCAGGAATGCCGCGCAGCAGCAGCAGCAGTTCGCCAATCACCAGCTCCGCCACGGAACGGGTGTTGGAGAACGGGGCGTTGAAGACGGGAATACCGCGTTTGGCGGCAGCATTCAGGTCAACCTGGTTGGTACCGATGCAGAAGCAGCCGATAGCCACCAGCTTTTCCGCCGCGGCAATAACCTCTTCAGTCAGGTGAGTACGGGATCGCAGGCCAATGAAGTGGGCATCACGGATGGACGCTTTCAGCTCTTCGGTATCGAGCGCGCCTTTGTGAAATTCGATGTTGGTGTAACCTGCCGCACGAAGGCTATCGATTGCTTTTTGATGCACGCCCTCGACCAGCAGGAATTTAATCTTGTCTTTCTCCAGTGATACCTTTGCCATTTACCCGACCCTGTTTTTGTCTGAACTGATGTTGTGCTGGATATGAATCCGCTGTAGCCAACATATCAAAAAAAACTATTGCAGCAATATGAACGTTTGCGTCGGCACTCTGAAGAAAAGTCATACAGAGCAAAATGTCAGAGGAAAATGCTATGGAAATTTACAAACGCGGCAGGATCGGCAAATGAGGCGTAAAAACGTGACACAAGTCACCGAATTTAGCTTTTCAAAAATTTTTTAGCGGGGGGAGGACTCCCCCCGTCAGATCATTTTACGATGGTTTTCACGCCGTCAGCGGTGCCGATCAGCGCCACATCCGCGCCACGGTTGGCGAATAGCCCTACGGTCACTACGCCTGGGATAGCGTTGATGGCATTTTCAAGCGCAATCGCGTCAAGAATTTCCAGACCGTGAACGTCGAGGATCACGTTACCGTTATCGGTGACTACGCCCTGACGGTATTCCGGACGACCGCCCAGCTTCACCAGCTGACGGGCAACCGCGCTACGCGCCATTGGGATCACTTCGACCGGCAGCGGGAAATTACCCAGAATGTCGACCTGCTTGGAGGCATCCGCGATGCAGATGAACTTGTCCGCAACGGAGGCGATGATCTTCTCGCGCGTCAGCGCCGCGCCGCCGCCTTTGATCATCTGCATGTGGCCGTTGATTTCATCCGCACCATCAACGTAAATCCCCAGACGATCCACTTCGTTGAGATCGAAAACGGTAATGCCGAGGCTTTTCAGCTTTTCCGTGGAAGCATCAGAGCTGGAAACCGCGCCCTCGATTTGCCCCTTCATCGTGCCCAGCGCATCGATAAAGTGTGCCGCGGTTGATCCCGTACCGACACCGACAATGGTACCCGGCTGCACGTACTGGAGAGCGGCCCATCCTACTGCTTTTTTCAGTTCATCCTGCGTCATGATCGTTTTGCCTGTGGTGTGAAAACTCAGGGCGCATTATAGAACACGTCGAATGGAATTCGTCTGCCACGAAGGGAAAATTGTGTCATAGTGCAGAATAAGCAAAATTAAGGAGCCAGCCAGAGCAATGAAACGTCCGGACTACAGAACACTACAGGCACTTGATGCAGTTATTCGTGAACGCGGTTTTGAGCGCGCGGCGCAAAAGCTTTGCATCACCCAGTCCGCCGTATCACAGCGTATCAAACAGCTTGAAAACATGTTCGGCCAGCCGCTGCTGGTGCGTACCGTGCCGCCACGTCCAACCGAGCAAGGGCAAAAGCTTCTCGCCCTGCTGCGCCAGGTTGAACTGCTGGAAGACGAGTGGCTGGGTGACGAACAAACGGGCTCTACGCCGCTGCTGCTCTCTCTGGCGGTCAACGCCGACAGCCTGGCAACCTGGCTGCTGCCGGCCCTTGCGCCGGTATTAGCGGACTCCCCTATCCGCCTGAATTTACAGGTTGAGGATGAAACCCGTACCCAGGAACGCCTGCGTCGCGGTGAAGTGGTTGGGGCGGTCAGTATTCAGCCTCAGGCGCTGCCAAGCTGTCTTGTCGATCAGCTGGGCGCGCTGGACTACCTGTTTGTGGGTTCAAAAGCCTTTGCCGAGCGCTACTTCCCGAACGGCGTCACCCGCGCCGCGCTGCTGAAAGCCCCTGCCGTGGCGTTCGACCATCTGGACGATATGCATCAGGCGTTCCTGCAGCAAAACTTCGATCTGCCGCCGGGCAGCGTGCCGTGCCATATCGTCAACTCGTCTGAAGCCTTTGTGCAGCTTGCGCGTCAGGGCACCACCTGCTGCATGATCCCGCATCTGCAGATTGAGAAAGAGTTGAAAAGCGGTGAGCTGATTGACCTCACGCCGGGGCTATATCAGCGCCGGATGCTCTACTGGCACCGGTTTGCGCCAGAAAGCCGCATGATGCGCAACGTCACCGACGCGCTGCTGGCGTACGGGCACAAGGTGTTGAGACAGGATTAATCGATTGAATTCCCTCTCCCTGCGGGAGAGGGTTAGAGTGAGGGCAAATTACTGTGCCTTAGCCGCCTCAGTTTGCTGAGTTTGAGTTGGCTCCAGCTGGAACACCACATCCACCTGATCGTCAAACTGAATGGTTGGCTGCTCGTAAGTTTCCTGAGCAGACACCGGGGCTGCATCAGCCTTCATCATCCGCACCATCGGGCTTGGCTGGTAGTTAGAGACGTGGTAACGCACGCTGTAAACCGGGCCGAGCTTGCTCTTAAAGCCAGAAGCCAGCTGTTCCGCCTGGTGAATGGCGTCATCAATCGCCGCTTTACGCGCTTCGTCTTTGTATTTCTCCGGTTGCGCAACGCCCAGCGACACGGAACGAATTTCGTTCAGACCCGCCTTCAGCGCGCCATCCAGCAGCGAGTTAAGCTTATCCAGCTGACGCACGGTCACTTCGACGGTACGCACGGCACGGTAGCCTTTCAGGATGCTTTTACCATTCTGGTAGTCGTAATCGGGTTGAGTACGCAGGTTCGCGGAGTTGATATCTTTTTTACCGACACCGTTCTGCTCGAGGAAAGAGAGGTATTGCGCAACACGATCGTCAGCCTGCTTCTTGGCAGATGCCGCATCTTTCGCAGACACATTGACTTCAATTGCCAGCGTTGCGACATCGGGTACCGCGTCCACGCTTGCGGTGCCTGAAGTGACGATGTGCGGGCCATCCGGCAGTTCACTTGCCTGCACCGACACCGCACCAAAACTTACTAATGCCGCCAGGGCCATCACCTTAAACTTCACTGTTATTCCTCCATGTTGCGAAGAGTGCCCATTAACAGGGCGCATGCCAGCAAGCTTAGCGGGTCTTGTTCAGTTGTCCATAAGACAAGGATTAGTTGAACAATTCCTGTACGTGATGAATCCCCTCTTTTGCCAGCTGAAAAGCAATAAACCACATCACCAGCCCCACCAGCGTATTAATGATGCGCTGGGCTTTGGCCGTACGCAGACGAGGAGCCAGCCATGCAGCCAGAATGGCGAGGCCAAAGAACCAGAGGAAAGAGGCGCTAACCGTACCCAGCGCAAACCAGCGTTTCGGCTCAACGTCCAGCTGCCCGCCCAGGCTGCCCAGCACCACGAAGGTGTCCAGATAAACATGCGGATTAAGCCAGGTGACCGCCAGCATGGTGACGATAATCTTCCAGCGGCCCTGCTTCATGACTTCCGCGCTCGCCAGTTCGAGGTTGCTGCTCATCGCGGTTTTCAGTGCACCAAAACCGTACCAGAGCAAAAACGCCACGCCACCCCAGGTGACCAGCGCCAGTAGCCAGGGAGACTGCATGAGCAATGCGCTGCCGCCAAAAATTCCGGCACAGATCAGCAGTAAATCGCTTACCGCGCACAGCAGGGCAATCATCAGATGATACTGGCGGCGAATGCCCTGGTTCATCACAAACGCATTTTGCGGGCCAAGGGGAAGGATCATGGCCGCACCTAAGGCAAGCCCTTGAAAATAATAAGATAACATGACGAAATTCTCACAGTATTGTTCTGGAAGGAGACTATACTGCGCGAATTACATTAGAGGAAATTGATAATATTAATTGGGGATTAGCAGCACTTATAAAAATAAAGCCCGGTGGCGCTAGCGCCTACCGGGCCTGCGGGAGAAGTTATTCGGCTTCTTTGACTTTTTTGACGTTTACGTCCATCTGAGGGTACGGGAAGCTGATGCCGTTGGCATCAAAGTCGCGCTTAATGCGTTCCAGCACGTCCCAGTACACGTTTTGCAGATCGCTGCTTTTGCTCCAGATACGCACCACGAAGTTAATGGAGGACGCGCCCAGTTCGTTCAGGCGAACCGTCTGCTCTTTATCTTTCAGAATGCGATCTTCTGAAGCAATGATATTACTAATCAGCGACTTCACCTGATCGATGTCGGAGTCGTACGCCACGCTGATAATCAGCTCGTTACGACGCACCGGTTCACGGGAGAAGTTAATGATGTTGCCCGCGATGATTTTCCCGTTCGGCACGACCACGATGCGGCCATCGACGGTACGCATGGTGGTTGAGAAAATCTGCACCTGCAGCACGGTTCCGGCAATGCCGCCAAGGTCAACGTATTCGCCGGAGCGGAACGGACGGAAGGTGACCAGCAGAACGCCAGCCGCCAGGTTTGACAGCGAACCCTGCAGCGCCAGACCAATAGCCAGACCGGCGGCACCGAGAACGGCAATGACGGAAGCGGTCTGCACGCCCACACGGCCCAGCGCAGCAATCAGCGTAAAGGCGATAATGCCGTAGCGCACCAGCGCGGAGAGGAAGTCAGCCACCGTGGCGTCAATATTACGGGCCAGCATTACGCGGTTAACCGTGTTCGATACAATGCGCGCCACGATCATCCCGACGATGATGATGGCAATCGCCGCGACGATGTTCACGGCATAGCTCAGCAGCAGCGCCTGGTTGCGCACCAGCCAGTTACCGGCGTTATTGATGCTGTCTACAACATCGAGTTGTTCCATTTATTCTTCCTTTTGTTAAACCAAAACACAAAATCCATCCCCCATGGAGACAGGCAGGTCCGTAAAGGGTAAACAAAAAGCGCAAGTATTGCCAAACAGATCACAAAAACCGGCCTGGCAGAGTATTGAAAAAGCATAAAAAAAGGCCCGCATTTGCGGGCCTTCTGATGCTGTTAGCAGCTCAAATTACAGAACGTCTACCGCGTTCAGTTCTTTGAATGCCTGCTCCAGACGAGTAATCATTGAAGTCTGGGCAGCGCGCAGCCATACGCGTGGATCGTAGTATTTCTTGTTCGGCTGGTCTTCGCCTTTCGGGTTGCCCAGCTGACCCTGCAGGTAAGCTTCGTTGGTTTTGTAGTACTGCAGGATACCGTCCCATGTTGCCCACTGGGTGTCGGTATCGATGTTCATTTTCACTACGCCGTAGCTTACGGAGTCTTTGATTTCCTGAGCAGAAGAACCGGAACCGCCGTGGAAGACGAAGTTCAGGCTGTTGTGCGGCAGGTTGTGTTTCTTGGAAACGTATTCCTGAGAATCACGCAGGATGGTCGGGGTCAGAACCACGTTACCTGGTTTGTAAACGCCGTGTACGTTACCGAAGGACGCTGCGATGGTGAAGCGTGGGCTGATTTTGCTCAGCTCGGTGTAAGCGTAATCAACGTCTTCTGGCTGGGTGTACAGTGCAGAAGCGTCCATGTGGCTGTTGTCCACGCCGTCTTCTTCACCACCGGTGCAACCCAGTTCGATTTCCAGAGTCATGCCCATTTTGGCCATGCGCGCCAGGTATTTGGAGCAGATTTCGATGTTTTCGTGCAGTGACTCTTCAGACAGGTCGATCATGTGAGAAGAGAACAGTGGCTTACCGGTAGCCGCGAAGTGTTTTTCACCCGCGTCCAGCAGACCGTCGATCCACGGCAGCAGTTTCTTCGCGCAGTGGTCAGTGTGCAGGATAACTGGAACACCGTAGTGCTCAGCCATCTGGTGTACGTGGTGCGCACCAGAGATAGCGCCCAGAATTGCAGCACCCTGAGGAATGTCAGTTTTCACGCCTTTACCTGCGATGAACGCAGCGCCGCCGTTAGAGAACTGAACGATAACTGGCGCTTTAACTTTAGCGGCAGTTTCCAGTACGGCGTTGATGGAGTCGGTACCCACGCAGTTAACTGCTGGCAGAGCGAAGTTGTTTTCTTTAGCTACCTGGAACACTTTCTGTACGTCATCACCAGTGATAACGCCAGGTTTTACGAAATCAAAAATTTTAGACATGTTGCTTAGTCCTGTATCTTCGGCCGTTAGAAAAGGTGCGAGCTCTTAAAAGCGCGCTGAAAATTGGGCAGGTTTCCCTGCCCTTGAATGGCTTACTTCTTAGCGCGCTCTTCGAGCATTGCTACTGCTGGCAGTACTTTGCCTTCCACGAATTCGAGGAATGCGCCGCCACCAGTGGAGATGTAGGAGATCTTGTCAGCGATACCGAACAGGTCGATTGCTGCCAGGGTGTCACCACCGCCTGCGATAGAAAACGCTTCGCTGTCTGCGATAGCGTTAGCAACGATTTCAGTACCTTTGCGGAAGTTCGGGAATTCGAACACGCCAACAGGACCGTTCCACAGGATAGTTTTTGCGTTTTTGAGGATTTCAGCCAGTTTCTGTGCAGAAACGTCGCCCAGGTCCAGAATCTGCTCTTCATCTTTGATGTCGTTAACAGATTTCAGGGTCGCGGTTGCGGTTTCGGAGAACTCGGTCGCTACGCGAACGTCAGTTGGAACCGGGATATCGCAGGTGCTCAGCAGGCGTTTGGCTTCGTCAACCAGGTCTGCTTCGTACAGGGATTTGCCCACGTTGTGGCCCTGAGCAGCAACGAAGGTGTTCGCGATACCACCGCCAACGATCAGCTGGTCAGCGATTTTAGACAGGGAATCCAGAACGGTCAGTTTGGTAGAAACTTTAGAACCACCAACGATAGCCACCATTGGACGAGCAGGTTCTTTCAGTGCTTTACCCAGCGCTTCCAGTTCGTCAGCCAGCAGAGGACCGGCGCACGCTACGTCTGCAAATTTACCGATACCGTGGGTTGACGCCTGAGCACGGTGAGCCGTACCGAATGCATCCATCACGAACACGTCGCACAGTGCAGCGTATTTTTTGGACAGAGTTTCGTCGTCTTTCTTTTCGCCTTTGTTAAAGCGAACGTTTTCCAGAACAACCAGTTCACCGGCTGCAACTTCAACGCCGTCCAGGTAATCTTTCACCAGGCGAACCGGGTTGGACAGTTTGTCTTTCAGGTAATTAACCACTGGCAGCAGAGAGAACTCTTCGTTGTACTCGCCTTCAGTTGGACGACCCAGGTGGGAGGTGACCATCACTTTCGCGCCCTGCTTCAGAGCCAGTTCGATGGTTGGCAGAGATGCACGGATACGCGCGTCGCTGGTCACTTTGCCATCTTTAACCGGTACGTTCAGATCGGCACGGATGAAAACGCGTTTACCAGCCAGATCCAGATCGGTCATCTTAATTACAGACATGGTGAATCCTCTCGTTGATTCTTAAAGTTTTGCAGACGCACAATGCGTCTTACCTGAAACCTTGAGCGGCCATTGCTAACGTGGTGTCGAGCATTCGGTTAGCAAAGCCCCATTCGTTATCACACCAGACCAGCGTCTTGATAAGGTGTGCGCCACTGACTCTCGTTTGCGTGCCATCGACGATGGCGCTGTGCGGGTCGTGGTTAAAATCTACTGAGACCAACGGTAATTCCGTATAGTCAACTATACCATGAAATGCCCCCTGTGCCGCTTTTTGCAGCAACAGGTTGACTTCACAGGCTTTTACCGGTTTTTTCACCGTCACGCTAAGATCGATTGCGGTGACGTTAATCGTCGGGACACGCACGGCAATCGCTTCAAATCGGTCATTAAACTGCGGAAAAATTCGGGTGATCCCTGCCGCCAGTTTCGTGTCCACCGGAATGATTGACTGGCTCGCTGCGCGAGTGCGTCGTAAGTCCGGATGGTAGGCGTCGATAACCTGCTGATCGTGCATGGCGGAGTGAATCGTGGTCACGGTGCCGGATTCAATGCCATACGCATCGTCTAACAGTTTGATGACCGGAATAATGCAGTTAGTGGTACAGGAGGCGTTGGAAACAATGCGGTGTTCGGCCTGCAGCTCATGCTGATTGACGCCAAACACGACGGTCGCGTCGAGGTCGTTACTGCCGGGATGAGAAAACAGGACTTTTTTCGCGCCTGCAGCAAGATGCGCTTCGCCATGTTCGCGGTTGCCGTACACGCCGGTACAGTCAAGCACCACATCTACACCCAGTTCACGCCAGGGTAGCCCGGAGATGCTGTTCTCATGCAGCACGCGAATAGCGTCGTCACCAACAAAAAGTCGATCTCTTTCCTGGCGTACGTCCCAGGCAAAGCGTCCGTGGCTGGTGTCATATTTCAACAAATGCGCCATGCCCGTAGCATCCGCCAGTTCATTGATTGCCACCACGGTTATTTCCGCCCGACGTCCGGATTCATATAAAGCACGAACCACGTTACGTCCGATGCGACCGAAGCCATTAATCGCTACGCGTACGGTCATAGATCTCCTGCAAAGCAATCCCTGAGTTTGAGGTGGCTGAAAGAGTAATCCAGCTACGCCCGAAGGGGAATCCTTGCTGTCACAAACTGCGATTGATTGGTCAATTGTCGAACATTTAATCGACTGAAACGCTTCAGCAAGAATAAGCGAATCGGGGAATAAAAGGAATGTCTGTCCAGATGAATAAGCGCGCTATATGACTTGCGTCACATTTTAGGTGGAATAATGGCGGCAAGGTAAAAGCAAAACGGTAACCGAGAGGTTACCGTTTTTTAGTGTATGCACCCTCTCCCCGTGGGAGAGGGTTGGGGTGAGGGCATCAGCCCGCACCGTACAAACGATTACAGCAGTTCTTTCGCTTTCGCGACAACGTTCTCAACGGTGAAGCCGAACTCTTCGAACAGCAGCTCTGCCGGAGCAGATTCACCGAAGGTGGTCATACCGACGATAGCGCCGTTCAGGCCCACGTATTTGAACCAGTAGTCAGCGATACCCGCTTCCACTGCCACACGCGCGGAAACCGCTTTAGGCAGGACGGATTCGCGGTAAGCAGCATCCTGTTTGTCGAACGCATCGGTAGACGGCATGGAGACCACGCGCGCTTTCACGCCTTCGGCAGTCAGTTTTTCCCACGCTGCAACCGCCAGTTCAACTTCCGAACCGGTGGCGATGAAGATCAGCTCTGGCTGGCCCGCGCAATCTTTCAGCACGTAACCACCGCGAGCGATGTTCGCCAGCTGCTCAGGCGTACGCTCCTGCTGTGCCAGGTTCTGACGGGAGAGGATCAGCGCGGTTGGACCGTCCTGACGCTCAACGCCGTATTTCCACGCCACCGCGGATTCCACCTGGTCACATGGACGCCATGTGCTCATGTTCGGAGTCACGCGCAGGGAAGCCACCTGCTCTACCGGCTGGTGAGTTGGACCATCTTCGCCCAGACCGATGGAGTCGTGGGTGTAGACCATCACCTGACGCTGTTTCATCAGCGCGGCCATACGCACGGCGTTACGTGCATATTCGACAAACATCAGGAAGGTAGAGGTGTACGGCAGGAAACCGCCGTGCAGGGAGATACCGTTGGCAATCGCAGTCATACCGAATTCACGTACACCGTAATGGATGTAGTTACCGGCAGTATCTTCGTTGATTGGCTTAGAACCAGACCACAGGGTCAGGTTAGATGGCGCCAGGTCAGCGGAGCCGCCCAGGAATTCAGGAAGCCATGGGCCGAACGCTTCAATTGCATTCTGAGACGCTTTACGGCTCGCGATTTTAGACGGGTTCGCCTGCAGCTTAGCGATGAATTCGTTCGCTTTCGCGTCGAAGTCAGACGGCATTTCACCTTTCATACGACGGGTGAATTCCGCAGCTTCCTGCGGGAACGCTTTCGCATAGGCAGCGAACTTCTCGTTCCAGGCCGCTTCTTTCGCCTGGCCTACTTCTTTTGCATCCCACTGAGCGTAGATTTCAGATGGGATTTCGAATGCAGGGTGTTTCCAGCCCAGCGCTTCGCGGGTCAGTGCGATTTCCGCATCACCCAGAGGCGCGCCGTGGGAGTCGTGAGTACCCGCTTTGTTCGGGGAGCCGAAGCCGATGATGGTTTTGCACATCAGCAGGGACGGTTTGTCCGTCACCGCGCGCGCTTCTTCTACTGCACGTTTAATCGAGTCAGCATCGTGACCATCAACGCCACGCACTACGTGCCAGCCGTAGGCTTCGAAACGTGCAGCGGTGTCGTCGGTGAACCAGCCTTCAACGTGACCGTCGATGGAGATACCGTTGTCGTCATAGAACGCAACCAGTTTGCCCAGCTTCAGGGTACCTGCCAGGGAGCACACTTCGTGAGAAATGCCTTCCATCATGCAGCCGTCGCCCATGAACGCGTAGGTGAAGTGGTCTACGATGTCGTGACCAGGACGGTTGAACTGCGCCGCCAGCGTCTTCTCGGCAATCGCCATACCCACAGCGTTAGCAATACCCTGACCCAGCGGGCCAGTGGTGGTTTCTACGCCAGCGGTGTAACCCACTTCCGGGTGACCTGGAGTTTTAGAGTGCAGCTGACGGAAGTTTTTCAGCTCTTCGATAGGCAGATCGTAGCCGGTGAGGTGCAGCAGGCTATAGATCAGCATAGAGCCGTGGCCGTTGGACAGCACAAAGCGGTCGCGGTCAGCCCATGACGGGTTCTGCGGGTTGTGGTTCAGGAAATCACGCCACAGGACTTCGGCGATATCAGCCATACCCATAGGAGCCCCTGGGTGGCCGGATTTGGCTTTCTGTACTGCGTCCATGCTCAGCGCACGAATAGCATTAGCAAGCTCTTTACGTGAGGACATTTTAACTCCAGATCGGACTGTTAAAGGCCATGCCCTTGACGACAGCGCGTTTTGGGCTACGCCGGAAAAAAGTGCCAACAATGTAACCCAAGCCGCAAGTCATGTACATGGAGCATTCTTTTGCTTGTTAAGAAATCTCTGGATCATGCTCGCATGTTGCGCAATCTGCTCGCCCGGCCCTGTAGATATTCCTTATACTTAGCCCGACACCGGCTTCGCTGACGGTGCCCTTTTCGGATTTTATTCAGTTTAACGAGTACGGAAGCAACCTCATGAAAATGCGTGCAATAGTGCTGGCCCTGGGTACAACGCTCCTGCTGAGCGGCTGTCAGAATATGGATTCTAACGGTCTGATGACGTCAGGCGCAGAGGCCTTTCAGGCCTATTCCCTGAGCGATGCGCAGGTTAAAGCGCTGAGCGACCAGGCCTGTAAAGATATGGACGGAAAAGCCACGCTTGCGCCGGCTAACAGTACCTACACGCAGCGTCTGAATAAGATTGCTTCCGCGCTGGGCGACAACATCAACGGCCAGCCGGTGAACTACAAGGTGTACATGGCGAAAGACGTCAACGCCTTCGCGATGGCGAACGGCTGTATCCGCGTCTATAGCGGGCTGATGGACATGATGACCGACAACGAAGTGGAAGCGGTCATCGGCCATGAAATGGGCCACGTTGCCCTGGGACACGTGAAGAAAGGGATGCAGGTTGCCCTGGGCACCAATGCCATCCGCGCAGCGGCGGCCTCTGCGGGCGGTATCGTTGGTAGCCTGTCGCAGTCACAGCTTGGCGACGTGGGTGAAAAGCTGGTTAACTCTCAGTTCTCACAGCGTCAGGAGTCCGAGGCGGATGACTACTCCTACGATCTGTTGCGCAAACGCGGCATTAATCCATCAGGCTTAGCCACCAGCTTCGAAAAACTGGCCAAGCTGGAAGCCGGACGCCAAAGCTCCATGTTTGACGATCACCCGGCCTCAGAAGAACGCGCACAGCATATTCGCGACCGTATGGCCGCAGACGGAATTAAATAATTTCAGAAGGAGGCAATTTTGCCTCCTTTTTATTTCGCATAAATTGTTAACTTAACAGCACATATCGATAACACCCCTGAAAGCGGCGCCAAATCTGCCTTATCACCTTGAAATGTCTGGTCACATAATTATTGCAAAGGTCACTTTTTCCGGTAATTATCACCCCCGCAGTTATTCAAATTACTATATCCAGACAGAGACGTTCCCTCCGTGAAAAAAGAATTATCATTAATTGCTTTAAGCTTATTTGCTGCATTACCTGCCACTGCAAGCCAGCAATCCAACAGCCAGGGTTTTATTGACGACAGCCATCTGGATCTGTTTTTACGCAATGCGTATATCAGCCGCGACTACCATCAGGGCAAGCAGGACAAAGCCGAGTGGGGTCAGGGGATCATCGCCACGTTTGCATCCGGCTATACCGAAGGGCTGGTGGGCTTTGGCGTGGACGGTATTGCTCAATACGGCGTGCGCCTGGACGGCGGCCGTGGCAAAAGCGGCGCAGGCGGCATCGACTTCTTTAAACAGGAAGACGACGGCCGGGCAAAATCCGATCTGGCAAAGTTTGGCGCAACCGCCAAAATGCGCATCTCGAATACCGTACTGAGCTACGGAAATCAGCGCCCTGAGCTGCCCATCGTGAATGCCGACAGCTCCCGCCTGCTGTTTGAAAGCTACACCGGCACCATGCTGACCTCGAAAGAGATCGACGGTCTGGAAATCAACGCCGGTTACTTCACCGACGAGCAGCGTAAAAGCGATGACCGCCACGACAGCGGGCTGAAGAGCCTCTCCTTCGGCGGTGCGAGCTATCAGTTTAACGACCAGTTCAGCGGCGCGCTGTACGCCTCTCATAATGAAGAGGTAATGAACAAGCAGTACCTGGGCATGAACTTCAAACAGCCGTTCAGCACCGGGCAGCAGCTGGTGCTCGACTTCAACGGCTATAACTCCCGTCTGGATCAGGGTTACGCGGACAGCCTCGACACGGGCCGCAGCAACACCATCTGGAGCCTGGCGGCGAGCTACATCTGGGATATTCACACGTTCAAAGTGGCGTACCAGCAGAGCAGCGGCAGCACCGGCTACAACTACGGCGGCTATCGCGACAAGGGCGGCGTGGGTGACGGCGGAAACACCATCTGGCTGGCGAACTCCTACTGGTCTGATTTTAATGGCGAAGACGAACGTTCCTGGCAGGCATCCTACGGTCTGGACTTTGGCGGTCTTGGCTTACCGGGCCTGAGCTGGACCACTGCCTACGTACGTGGGGATAATATTAAAACCTCTGAAACCAGCAACGGCAAAGAGCACGAGTGGTTTAACCAGATCCAGTACCAGGTGCAGGATGGTCCGGCGAAGGATCTGAAGCTTAAACTGCGCTACTCCGTACTGCGCGTCTCCGGCAACGCCAGCGAGTACAACGTGGGCGGGGACGAGATCCGGGCTTATGTGGAATACCCGTTTAACGTGTTCTGAAGGCAATAAAAAACCTCTCAAGAGAGAGGTTTTTTTTCACGCAAGGCGAGGCTTATTCGCCTTTTTTGGCTGCCTGAATATAGAGCATTTCCAGCGCCAGAGTCGCTGCGGCCAGCGCGGTGATCTCGGACTGGTCATACGCAGGCGCCACTTCCACCACGTCCATCCCGACAATGTTCAGATCCTTCAGGCCGCGCACCAGCTTGATGGCACGATCTGAGGTCAAACCGCCGATGACCGGCGTACCGGTACCCGGTGCAAATGCCGGATCCAGACAGTCGATGTCGAAGGTCAGATACACGGGCATATCACCCACGATCTGCTTCACCTGCGCGATGATGTCGTCCACGCCGCGATCGTTAACCTGGCCCGCATCCAGCACGGTGAAACCGTTGTCTTTGTCGAACTCGGTGCGAATGCCGATCTGCACGGAGTGGTTCGGGTCGATCAGACCTTCGTTCGGCGCGGTGAAGAACATGGTGCCGTGGTCAAACTCGCAGCCGTTCGCGTAGGTGTCGGTATGTGCATCGAAGTGCACCAGCGCCATTTTACCGAAGTGCTTCGCATGGGCGCGCAGCAGCGGCAGGGTCACGAAGTGGTCGCCGCCGAAGGAGAGCATGCGCTTACCGGCAGCCAGCAGCTTCTCGGCGTGCGCCTGCAGCTTCTCGCTCATCTCACGCGCGTCGCCGAAGGCGTACACCAGGTCACCGCAGTCCACCACGTTCAGGCGCTCGCGCATGTCGAAGTTCCACGGGAAGCGGTTATGCTCCCAGGCCAGGTTAGTGGAAACCTGACGGATCGCTGCCGGGCCGTGACGCCCCCCCGCGCGGCCAGATGTTGCCATATCGAACGGCACGCCGGTGATCACCCAGTCAGCGTCGCTGTCGTACGGCTGGAAGTTCATCGGAAGGCGTAAAAAACCAAACGCGTTAGATACCAGAGAGTTATCGTACTGATGACCTAAAGTGCTCATGTCCTGACCTCTTTTAAAGTCGATACATTAAAAACAGATGAAAAAAAATCCCCTCCGCGTCGTTAAACCCGACGAGGAAGGGATTGATTCGTAAATCGCTTATTGGGGCGAATTATCGCCGGTAATGCATACGGGTTCAAGTGAGTATAGGGCATTGTGCGGTCTGATGCCCTCACCCCGCCCTCTCCCTGTGGGAGAGGGCGTTTTCCTACTCGTCTTCCAGGTAGGTGTACCCGTACAGGCCCGCTTCAAACTCTTCCAGGAACTGCTGCTGGAGCGCATCGTCCAGACCGGTGTTTTTCACCTGGTCGCGGAACTGAGTGAGCAGTTTTTTCGGATCCAGCTGAACGTATTCCAGCATGTCCGCCACGGTGTCTCCTTCATCGGACAGCTCAATTTCCACGTTGCCGTCAGGGAACACGAACACGTCCACAGCTTCGGTATCACCGAACAGGTTGTGCATGTTGCCGAGGATCTCCTGATACGCGCCGACCATAAAGAAGCCCAGCATCGGCGGGTTCTCCGGGTCGTATTCCGGCATTGGCATCGTCGTTGCGATACCGTCGCCGTCGACGTAGTGGTCGATGGCACCGTCGGAATCACAGGTGATATCCAGCAGCACCGCACGACGTTCCGGCGCGTGGTTCAGCCCTTCCAGCGGCAGAACCGGGAACAGCTGGTCGATACCCCAGGCATCCGGCATCGACTGGAACAGCGAGAAGTTGACGTAAATCTTATCCGCCATACGCTCCTGCAGCTCGTCGATAATCGGACGGTGCGCGCGGTTGCTCGGGTCGAGCTGTTTCTGCACTTCATGGCACATGTTCAGGTAGAGCTGCTCCGCCCACGCGCGCTCCTGCAGGCTGAAGGTGCCTGAAGAATAACCCACGTGAATATCATGCAGATCCATCTGGCTGTCGTGCAGCCATTCGCGCAGGGAACGACGCGTGCCCGGCTCGTGCATTTCCTGCCAGGTTTCCCACATGCTTTGCAGGGAACGCGGAGCATCGTCTGCCGGAGGCGTCGCTTCGCTGATTTCGCTACGCTCAACGCCGATGATGTTAGAGACCAGCACCGTATGGTGCGCGGTCACCGCGCGACCTGATTCGGTGATCACCGTCGGGTGCGGCAGGCCGTTCTCTTCACAGGCATCACCGATCGCCCAGATGATATTGTTCGCGTATTCGTTCAGGCCGTAGTTCACCGAGCAGTCAGACTGCGAGCGGGTCCCTTCGTAGTCCACGCCGAGGCCACCGCCCACGTCGAAGCACTGAATATTCACGCCGAGCTTGTGCAGCTCAACGTAGAAACGCGCTGACTCACGCACGCCGGTGGCGATGTCGCGAATATTGGCCATCTGCGAGCCGAGGTGGAAGTGCAGCAGCTGAATGCTGTCCAGACGACCGCGCTCGCGCAGGATTTCCACCAGCTGCAGCACCTGGTTTGCCGCCAGGCCGAACTTGGATTTCTCGCCGCCGGAGGACTGCCATTTACCGGAACCTTGTGACGCCAGACGCGCACGCACGCCAAGGCGCGGCACCACGTTCAGACGTTCGGCCTCTTCCAGCACGATGGCGATTTCGGTCATCTTTTCGATAACCAGATAGACCTTGTGGCCCATCTTCTCGCCAATCAGCGCCAGACGAATGTATTCACGGTCTTTATAGCCGTTACAGACGATCACTGAACGGGTCATGCCCGCATGGGCCAGAACCGCCATCAGCTCCGCTTTGGAGCCTGCTTCCAGGCCCAGCGGCTCGCCGGAGTGGATCAGGGATTCAATCACGCGGCGGTGCTGGTTCACCTTGATCGGGTAAACCAGGAAATAGTCGCCTTTATAGCCGTAGGACTCACGCGCGCGCTTGAACGCGGCGTTAATAGAACGCAGGCGATGTTGCAGGATCTGCGGGAAGCAGAACAGTGCAGGCAAACGCTGGCCCTGAGCCTCACGGGCTTTCACCAGTTTCGCGAGATCCACGCGCGCTTCAGGGACGTCCGGATCCGGGCAGACGCTGATGTGGCCCAGTTCGTTGACGTCGTAGTAGTTATTGCCCCACCAGGCAATATTGTAAGTGCGCAGCATCTTGCTGGCTTCCTCGGAGCTCATCGCAACCTCCTGCATAGAACGTAGTACACCCTGTTCGCCCGCTGACGAAGGCGAAAAAGAAGACATGTCGTCAGACATAGCGAACCTCAACTCTTTGTAATAAGTGTAAAACAGTTGACTACTATCGCAGCGTTATACGGCGATAACAACCCATAAACGGCTCCGTTTCCCAGCAGAGTATGCTGAAAACCAGACCGTGCGACCGGTTTCTTATTCATATCATTGTAAAACACGTATCCGAACTCTGTATGACAAGGTTCGGCGAAACCACGAGAAAACTCTTGTATTAACAAGAGCGCCCTTGTTCAGTTTTCACAAAGCGTGACCGGCCCTGGAATCCTGAGAAGCGCCGAGATGGGTATAACATCGGCAGGTTTGCAGACTAGAAATGCGGGTTGCGGGAATCAAATACGCGCCAGAACGGCTGCGCTGAATGTGCGGAAAACGATGGTTCATTATCTCGTATCACCTCCACGGCCGCCTCTGTTGAAACGGACCACAAGCCAAAGCTAAAAGTTCACTGCTTAACCCGGCTGGAAGTGGCGACACGATGAGTTCATCGAGCGCTTATTTTATATGAGCCGCGCGCCGCGTTTTATACCGAGAACAGGGGTAAAAAGCAAAAGATAAATGTGCGTGTTGCCGGGGCCGTCAGGAATTATTGCCAGCAGCAATTTCAACTGAGTGAGAGGTTAGTCAAAAAAAACTGGAAATCGGGCGAAGAAGTGACCTAAAATAGCCGTCCAGATGTTAATCCATCTATACTGATTAACACTCATACTGCCAGTGTCAAAAACCTGCAGGCCTTGGTAGAATTATCTCCTTTGGCTATTCCGCACAGCAGCTTGAGCTAACCAAATTCCTCTTAGGTGAAATAAAACATGGCAAAACACCTGTTTACGTCCGAGTCCGTATCAGAAGGACATCCTGATAAAATTGCTGACCAAATCTCCGATGCGGTGCTGGATGCGATCCTGGCGCAGGATCCTAAAGCGCGCGTAGCGTGCGAAACCTATGTCAAAACCGGCATGGTTCTGGTTGGCGGTGAGATCACCACCAGCGCATGGGTTGATATCGAAGAGATCACCCGTAATACGGTGCGTGAGATCGGCTATGTGCATTCTGATATGGGCTTTGATGCCAACTCCTGCGCGGTTCTGAGCGCGATTGGCAAACAGTCTCCAGACATCAACCAGGGCGTTGACCGTGCCGATCCGCTGGAACAGGGCGCGGGCGACCAGGGCCTGATGTTTGGCTATGCAACCAACGAAACCGACGTGCTGATGCCAGCACCGGTCACCTACGCACACCGTCTGGTGCAGCGTCAGGCTGAAGTGCGTAAAAACGGCACCCTGCCGTGGCTGCGCCCGGATGCGAAAAGCCAGGTCACCTTCCAGTATGACGACGGCAAAATCGTTGGGATTGACGCGGTAGTGCTTTCTACCCAGCATTCCGAAGATATCGATCAGAAATCCCTGCAGGAAGCAGTGATGGAAGAGATCATCAAGCCGGTTCTGCCGACCGAATGGCTGAGCTCTGCGACCAAATTCTTCATCAACCCAACCGGACGCTTCGTTATCGGCGGCCCAATGGGTGACTGCGGCCTGACCGGTCGTAAAATCATCGTTGATACCTACGGCGGCATGGCGCGTCACGGTGGCGGTGCGTTCTCTGGTAAAGATCCGTCTAAAGTTGACCGTTCTGCGGCGTACGCGGCACGTTATGTGGCGAAAAACATTGTTGCAGCCGGCCTGGCTGACCGCTGTGAGATCCAGGTTTCCTACGCGATCGGCGTAGCTGAGCCAACCTCCATCATGGTTGAAACCTTCGGTACCGAGAAAGTGCCTTCAGAACAGCTGACGCTGCTGGTGCGCGAGTTCTTCGACCTGCGTCCATACGGCCTGATTCAGATGCTGGATCTGCTGCACCCAATCTACAAAGAAACCGCGGCATACGGTCACTTTGGTCGTGAACATTTCCCATGGGAAAAAACCGACAAAGCCGCCCTGCTGCGTGAAGCTGCCGGTCTGAAGTAATCGACTGACATCTGCGTGATAAAAGGCCAGCCTTCGGGCTGGCCTTTTTTTGTTGGTGGCGCCGCAAAGGTGCACATATGGTACCGATTACACCGCACCGGACGCGTCTCGCTTTCAGAATATTCTCTTTGCATGATCGCCTTTCTTCTGCTGTTACATCGCCTTTCAGTTAAGTCTGAAATGTGTTCTTTCGCGATGCATATCACCTCGTTTACCTCTATATTTTCAAAGCTTTAATTATTTTTACGGTTGCGCGTTAGTGTAACCGATTACACCAATGTGATTAATCTCACATATTTTTACGGGTCACTCACCTACCCTTTACATCAATAAAACTGATAACCCAACTGGAGGGCATAATGCCTGACAATAAAAAACAGGGGCGTACGTCCAACAAGGCGATGACATTCTTCGTCTGTTTCCTCGCCGCCCTGGCAGGATTACTTTTTGGCCTGGATATCGGCGTGATTGCCGGTGCATTACCTTTCATCACTGACGAGTTCCAGATCAGCGCTCACACCCAGGAGTGGGTGGTCAGCTCCATGATGTTCGGCGCCGCCGTCGGTGCCGTCGGCAGCGGCTGGCTCTCCTTCAAGCTCGGGCGTAAAAAGAGCCTGATGATCGGCGCGATCCTGTTCGTTGCCGGTTCACTCTTCTCTGCCGCAGCGCCTAACGTTGAGGTCCTGCTGGTTTCCCGCGTGCTGCTCGGCCTGGCCGTGGGCGTGGCGTCCTATACCGCCCCGCTTTACCTGTCTGAAATCGCGCCGGAGAAAATCCGCGGCAGTATGATTTCGATGTATCAGCTCATGATCACCATCGGTATTTTGGGCGCGTATCTTTCCGATACCGCGTTTAGCTACAGCGGCGCATGGCGCTGGATGCTCGGCGTGATCATCATCCCGGCAATTCTGCTGCTGATTGGCGTCTTCTTCCTGCCGGACAGCCCGCGCTGGTTTGCCGCGAAACGTCGATTCCACGATGCCGAACGCGTACTGATGCGCCTGCGCGACACCAGCGCCGAAGCGAAAAACGAGCTGGAAGAGATCCGCGAAAGCCTGAAGGTCAAACAGTCCGGCTGGGCGCTGTTTAAAGAGAACAGCAACTTCCGCCGCGCGGTGTTCCTCGGCGTGCTGCTTCAGGTGATGCAGCAGTTCACCGGGATGAACGTCATCATGTATTACGCGCCAAAAATCTTTGAGCTGGCGGGCTATACCAACACCACCGAACAAATGTGGGGAACCGTCATCGTGGGTCTGACCAACGTGCTGGCGACCTTTATCGCCATCGGCCTGGTGGACCGCTGGGGACGTAAGCCAACCCTGACGCTGGGCTTCCTGGTGATGGCGGCCGGTATGGGTGTCCTCGGTACCATGATGCATGTGGGCATTCACTCACCAACCGCCCAGTACTTTGCGGTCGGCATGCTGCTGATGTTTATCGTCGGGTTTGCGATGAGCGCCGGCCCGCTGATTTGGGTGCTGTGCTCTGAGATCCAGCCGCTGAAAGGGCGTGATTTTGGTATCACCTGCTCTACCGCAACCAACTGGATTGCCAACATGATCGTCGGCGCAACGTTCCTGACCATGCTCAATACCCTGGGCAACGCGAACACCTTCTGGGTCTACGCTGGTCTGAACATCTTCTTTATTGTGCTGACTATCTGGCTGGTTCCAGAAACCAAACACGTTTCTCTGGAACATATTGAACGTAACCTGATGAAAGGTCGTCCGTTGCGCGAAATCGGCGCCCACGACTAATCCTCATGCGGGAGGCGCCTCTTGCGCCTCCCCGCTTCGCACTTTATGCTCTGCCTCTATGAAAGCACCCCGTCTCCCCATCGCCCTTCAGCAAGCCGTTATGCGCTGCCTGCGGGAAAAACTCGCCCAGGCGAACCTGAAGCTCGGTCGCAATTACCCTGAACCTAAGATCGTTTATCAGCAGCGCGGAACCGCGGCGGGTACCGCCTGGCTCGAGCCCTATGAGATCCGCCTTAACCCGGTGCTGATGATGGAAAACCAGCAGGCGTTTATCGAGGAAGTGGTACCGCACGAGCTGGCGCATTTGCTGGTGTGGAAACACTTCGGACGCGTCGCGCCCCACGGAAAAGAGTGGAAGTGGATGATGGAAGCGGTGCTCGGCGTTCCGGCACGCCGTACCCATCAGTTCGAGCTGGAATCGGTGCGCCGCAATACCTTCCCCTACCGCTGCCAGTGTCAGCAGCACCAGCTTACCGTCCGCCGCCATAATCGCGTGGTGCGCGGCGAGGCGACCTACCGCTGCGTCAAATGCGGCGAGCCGCTGGTTGCGGAATAATCATCTGAACTTTCAGGAACTTTCCTGATCTGACTGATTGCATACGGGAACAACATTCGTTACGTTGCGGGCTCGTTTTGACACGGAGTGTAAGATGTCCCGTAATTTTTCTCTCGCGGTCGCCTTTCTGACGACGGCGCTCTCAGGCCATGCTCTGGCCGACGGTATCAACAGTTTTTCCCAGGCCAAGGCAGCAGGCGTGAAGGTGAACGCCGATGTGCCGGGCGATTTCTACTGCGGCTGTAAAATTAACTGGCAGGGTAAAAAAGGGGTCGTTGACCTTGAGTCCTGCGGCTATAAGGTGCGTAAAAACGAAAACCGCGCCAGCCGCATTGAATGGGAACATGTCGTTCCGGCCTGGCAGTTTGGCCACCAGCGCCAGTGCTGGCAGGATGGCGGACGTAAAAACTGCGCCAAAGATCCGGTTTATCGCCAGATGGAAAGCGATATGCATAACCTGCAGCCTGCCGTCGGTGAAGTGAACGGTGACCGGGGTAATTTCATGTACAGCCAGTGGAACGGTGGCGAAGGCCAGTACGGCCAGTGCGGTATGAAGGTTGATTTTAAAGAGAAAGTCGCCGAGCCCCCTGCCCGCGCGCGCGGCAGCATTGCCCGCACCTACTTCTATATGCGTGACCGTTACGACCTCAACCTCTCCCGCCAGCAGACGCAGCTGTTCAACGCCTGGGACAAGCAGTACCCGGTGACGGAGTGGGAATGCCAGCGCGACGAACGCATCGCCAGAGTCCAGGGGAATCACAACCCTTACGTCCAGCGGGCTTGCCAGGCGCAAAAGAGCTAACCTACACTACGGCAATTCGCTTATATCGCATGACACATGGAATTTCTGACTATGCGCATTCCCCGCATTTACCATCCTGAACTGATTACCGCAGGCCGCGAAATCGCTCTGTCTGATGACGCCGCCAACCACGTTGGCCGCGTGCTGCGCATGGGCGCAGGTCAGGCAATACAGCTGTTCGACGGCTCGAACCAGGTTTTCGACGCGGAAATCACGCGGTCTGATAAAAAAAACGTACACGTTAACGTCCTGCGTGGCGAAGTGGATGACCGGGAATCACCGCTGCACATCCATCTGGGCCAGGTGATGTCGCGCGGCGAGAAAATGGAGTTCACCATTCAGAAATCCATTGAACTGGGTGTAAGCCTCATTACGCCACTTTTTTCTGAGCGCTGTGGCGTTAAACTGGATGCGGAACGTCTGAACAAAAAGATCCAGCAGTGGCAGAAAATTGCCATTGCGGCTTGCGAACAGAGTGGCCGCAACCGTATTCCGGAGATCCGCCCGGCGATGGATCTGGAGGACTGGTGTGCAGAAGAGGAGAGCGGGCTGAAGCTCAATCTTCATCCGCGCGCCAGCGCCAGCATCAATACGCTGCCTCTGCCCGTTGAGCGCGTACGCCTGCTGATTGGCCCCGAAGGCGGCCTGTCGGCGGATGAAATTGCGATGACGGCACGTTACCAGTTTACTGATATTCTGTTGGGACCTCGCGTTCTGCGCACTGAGACAACGGCACTCACGGCCATTACCGCGCTACAGGTACGGTTTGGCGATCTGGGTTGAAGCATTAACGGAGAAGAACATGATCAAGCTCGGCATCGTGATGGACCCCATCGCAAACATTAACATCAAGAAAGATTCCAGCTTCGCCATGCTGCTGGAAGCGCAGCGTCGCGGCTATGAACTCCACTATATGGAGATGAACGATCTTTACCTGATCAACGGTGAAGCCCGCGCGCGCACCCGCATCGTTAACGTCGAGCAGAACTACGACAAATGGTACGAGTTCGGCACCGAGCAGGATATTGCCCTGGCCGATCTCAACGTCATCCTGATGCGTAAAGATCCGCCGTTCGACACCGAATACATCTACAGCACCTACATCCTTGAGCGTGCAGAAGAGAAAGGCACGCTGATCGTCAACAAGCCGCAGAGCCTGCGCGACTGCAACGAGAAGCTCTACACCGCCTGGTTCTCTGACCTGACGCCGGAAACCCTGGTGACCCGCAGCAAAGCGCAGCTGAAAGAATTCTGGCAGAAGCACGGCGATATCATCATGAAGCCGCTGGACGGCATGGGCGGCGCGTCGATTTTCCGCGTGAAAGAGAGCGACCCGAACATTGGCGTGATTGCCGAAACGCTGACCGAACTGGGTACGCGCTACTGCATGGCACAGAACTATATTCCGGCGATCAAAGACGGCGATAAGCGCGTTCTGGTGGTAGATGGCGAACCGGTTCCTTACTGCCTGGCGCGTATCCCGCAGGGTGGCGAAACTCGTGGGAACCTGGCAGCCGGTGGCCGCGGCGAGCCGCGTCCGCTGACCGAAAGCGACTGGGAAATTGCCCGTCGCGTTGGCCCGACGCTGAAAGCCAAAGGCCTGATCTTCGTTGGCCTGGATATCATCGGCGATCGTCTGACCGAAGTGAACGTCACCAGCCCGACCTGCATTCGTGAAATTGAAGCGGAATTCCCGATTTCGATCACCGGAATGCTGATGGACGCTATCGAAAAACGTTTACAGAAATAACCTAACAATACTATTAGTGACAGCGCCTGTGTTTGTCCCCATACTGGGCGCTGTCGCTTTTTAAACCAGGAAACAGTACCTCTGACAATGAATTTACAGCATCACTTTCTTATTGCCATGCCTGCTCTCCAGGACCCGATTTTTCGCCGCGCCGTGGTTTATATTTGTGAATACAATGAAGACGGCGCGATGGGTATTATCATTAATAAACCGCTGGAAAATCTTCAGGTTGAAGGAATTCTGGACAAGCTGAAAATACCGGCTGAAGCGCGACTTCCGGAAATCCGGCTTGATAAACCGGTGATGCTGGGTGGACCTCTTGCAGAAGATCGCGGCTTTATCCTGCATACGCCGCCGGTATTCTCTTCAAGTATTCGAATTTCGGATAACACCGTCATCACGACCTCGCGCGACGTGCTTGAAACGCTGGGCACCGCTGAGCAGCCTTCTGAAGTGCTGGTGGCGCTGGGCTATTCGTCGTGGGAGAAAGGCCAGCTTGAGCAAGAGATCCTCGATAACGCCTGGCTTACCGCGCCTGCGGACATGAATATCCTGTTTAAAACCCCGATCGCCGATCGCTGGCGTGACGCGGCAAAGCTTATTGGCATTGATATCCTTACCATGCCTGGCGTAGCGGGGCACGCCTGATGAGCGGAACGCTTCTGGCCTTCGATTTTGGTACTAAAAGCATTGGCGTCGCCGTGGGTCAGCGCATCACCGGTACCGCGCGTCCGCTTACGGCCCTGAAGGCCAACGACGGCACGCCAGACTGGAATCTTATCGAGCGTCTGCTCAAAGAGTGGCAGCCGGATGACGTGATTGTTGGGCTCCCGCTGAACATGGACGGTACAGAACAGCCGCTTACCGCCCGGGCGCGTAAGTTCGCCAATAAAATCCATGGCCGCTTTGGCGTCTCCGTGAAGCTTCACGACGAGCGTCTAAGCACCGTCGAAGCGCGTGCGGGCCTGTTCGAGCACGGCGGCTTCCGGGCGCTCAACAAAGGCAGCGTGGACTCCGCTTCAGCAGTAATCATCCTCGAAAGCTATTTCGACCAGGGCTTTTAAACACAGGGGTCTAAAGCCGCCCCTGCGCCCGTCTCTCCGCCAGGCTCTGGTCAAAGTTCTGCATTCCTGCCTGCTGACCGGTCTGGATGATGCCGGGCAGTTGCCACGTTTTCCCTTCACGAATCAAATTCGCCGCCGCCGCAGTGTTCACCAGCAGTTCATACAACGCGACGCGCCCGCCCTGTAGATCGGGAAGCAGCCTCTGCGCCAGCACCGCCCGCAGGCTACCGGCCAGCTGGCTACGCACCGGATCTTTCTCCTGCGCCGGGAACGTATCGACCAGCCGTTCAATCGCCTGCGATGCCCCGCGCGTATGCAGCGTCGCCAGCACCAGATGGCCGGTTTCCGCCGCCGTCAGCGCCAGGCGGATCGTTTCGCTGTCGCGCAGCTCCCCCAGCAAAATAACGTCCGGATCCTGGCGCAAGGCACTGCGCAGCGCTTCGGCAAATGACGGGCTGTGCTGGCCTATCTCACGCTGCTGGATCAGGCAACGTTCGCTCTGGTAGATAAACTCCACCGGATCTTCAAGCGTGAGGATATGGCCGTCAGCATGGTGATTGAGAAAATCGACCATCGCCGCCAGCGTAGTGGATTTGCCGCTGCCGGTCGCCCCCGTGACCAGAATCAGCCCGGCGTCATTGGACAACAGTTCCGGGATAGCCCGCGGCGCGCCCAGCGAAGAGAGCTGTGGGCAGCTACGCGGCAACAGCCGCAGCGTCAAAGAGACACCTCTCATCTGCTTAAAGGCACTGCCGCGCAGCCGCTGGCCTCCCGTTACCGTCGCGGCAAAATCCACCTGCCCCTTTGCCCACCATATCCCCTGCTGCTCATCGTTGAGCCATGCTTTTAATAACGCTCCGACATCGGGAGGCGGAAAGGGAGCGGGTTCAAGCCGACCTAATCTGCGCCAGCGCGGTGGCGAATCACTGCACAGGTGTAGATCGGAGACGTTATGCTTTACACTAAGGGCCACAATTTCTTCCACATCCATAGACTACTCCTCGGAAAATGAACGACATTGCGCATAACCTGGCACAGGTCCGGGACAAAATCTCAGCCGCCGCAGCGCGTTGCGGCCGTGCTTCAGAAGAAATTACGCTGCTTGCAGTCAGCAAAACCAAGCCTGCGAGCGCCATCGCAGAAGCTATTGATGCAGGCCAGCGGGCGTTTGGTGAAAACTACGTGCAGGAAGGCGTGGATAAAATTCGCTACTTCCAGGAACAAGGGAAGACGGATCTGCAGTGGCACTTTATTGGCCCCCTGCAGTCGAACAAAAGCCGTCTGGTGGCAGAGCACTTCGACTGGTGCCACACCATCGACCGCCTGCGTATCGCTACCCGTCTGAATGACCAGCGTCCGGCAGAAATGCCGGCACTCAACGTGCTTATTCAGGTCAACATCAGCGACGAAAACAGCAAGTCCGGCATTGCGCTGAGCGAGCTGGAGGCGCTGGCCGCCGAGGTGGCCGAACTGCCGCGCTTGACCCTGCGCGGGCTGATGGCCATTCCTGCGCCTGAGTCAAGTTATGAAAGGCAGTTTGCCGTGGCACAGCAAATGGCTGTAGCATTTGAGGCGCTTAAAGCGCGCTATAACACGGTAGACACGCTTTCACTGGGCATGTCGGATGATATGGAAGCCGCCATCGCGGCAGGCAGCACTATGGTGCGCATCGGCACGGCAATTTTCGGTGCGCGCGACTACTCAAAATAATAAGGAAACCTGAGGAACGCCATGAAGACGTTGACTTTCCTGCTCTCAACAGTGCTTGAGCTGTATACGATGGCGCTTTTGCTGCGCGTCTGGATGCAGTGGGCCCGCTGTGATTTTTACAATCCGTTCTCGCAGTTTGTCGTGAAAATCACGCAACCTGTTGTCGGACCGCTGCGCCGCATTATCCCGGCGATGGGTCCCATCGACAGTTCGTCTCTGCTGGTGGCGTTTATTCTGAGCGTTATCAAAGCGATCGTGCTGTTTATGGTCATCACCTTCCAGCCGATTATCTGGATTGCTGCGGTCCTGATTTTAATCAAAACCATCGGCCTGCTGATTTTCTGGGTGCTGCTGGTCATGGCCATCATGAGCTGGGTGAGCCAGGGGCGTAGCCCGGTGGAGTATGCGCTGATCCAACTGGCCGAACCGCTGCTGCGCCCGATTCGCAGCCTGCTGCCTTCGATGGGCGGTATTGATTTCTCGCCGATGATCCTGGTTCTGCTGCTTTACGTGGTTAATATGGGGATCGCTGAGCTGTTACAGTCCACGGGCGATATGCTGCTGCCGGGGCTGTGGATGGCGCTATGAGTGCCGTAAGCACCTGCGCTGACGGGCTGGTTTTGCGGCTGTATATTCAGCCGAAAGCCAGCCGTGACGGTATTGTCGGGCTGCATGGCGACGAGTTAAAGGTCGCCATCACCGCCCCACCGGTTGACGGCCAGGCGAACGCGCATCTGACCAAATATCTGGCAAAACAGTTTCGCGTCGCCAAAAGCCAGGTCATCATTGAAAAAGGTGAACTTGGGCGACATAAACAGGTAAAAATCCTTAATCCGCAATCTATCCCGACGGAAGTCGCGGCTCTGAAAGAACAGGACTAAACCATGCAGAAAGTTGTTCTCGCGACCGGCAACGCCGGTAAAGTGCGCGAGCTGGCCTCGCTATTAAATGATTTTGGGCTGGACGTGGTCGCCCAGACCGCTCTTGGCGTGGAGTCCGCCGAAGAGACGGGGCTGACGTTTATCGAAAACGCGATCATTAAAGCGCGCCACGCCGCGCAGATTACCGGCCTGCCCGCGATTGCCGACGACTCCGGCCTGGCCGTGGATTTTCTCGGCGGTGCGCCGGGGATTTACTCTGCGCGCTATTCCGGCGTTGACGCCACCGACCAGCAGAATCTGGAAAAGCTGCTTGTCGCCCTGAAAGACGTACCGGACGAACAGCGCACCGCGCAGTTCCACTGCGTGCTGGTCTATATGCGCCACGCGGAAGACCCGACGCCGATTGTCTGCCACGGCAGCTGGCCGGGCGTGATTACCCGTGAAGCGGCTGGCAACGGCGGCTTTGGCTACGACCCGATTTTCTTTGTCCCGACCGAGGGCAAAACCGCTGCGGAACTGACCCGCGAAGAGAAAAGCGCGATTTCCCACCGTGGACGCGCGCTGAAACTGTTACTGGAAGCACTGCGTAATGGCTAATTTGCCGCCTCTGAGTCTGTATATTCACATCCCGTGGTGCGTGCAGAAATGCCCGTACTGCGATTTCAACTCGCACGCGCTGAAGGGCGAAGTGCCGCACGATGACTACGTTGCGCATCTGCTGGCCGACCTGGACGCCGATGTCGCTTACGCACAGGGACGTGAAGTTAAGACCATTTTCATTGGTGGCGGTACGCCGAGCCTGCTGTCCGGCCCGGCGATGCAGACGCTGCTGGACGGCGTGCGTGCGCGCCTGAACCTGGCGGCAGATGCTGAAATTACGATGGAAGCCAACCCCGGCACCGTTGAGGCCGACCGTTTTGTCGACTATCAGCGCGCGGGCGTGAACCGCATCTCCATCGGCGTGCAGAGCTTTAGCGAACCGAAGCTGAAACGTCTGGGGCGCATTCACGGCCCGGAAGAGGCGAAGCGCGCTGCCAACCTGGCGACCGGGCTTGGCCTTCGCAGCTTTAACCTCGATCTGATGCACGGCCTGCCGGATCAGTCGCTGGAAGAGGCGCTGGACGACCTGCGCCAGGCGATCGAACTGAATCCGCCGCACCTGTCGTGGTATCAGCTCACCATTGAGCCAAACACGCTGTTCGGTTCCCGCCCGCCGGTGCTGCCGGACGACGACGCGCTGTGGGATATCTTCGAGCAGGGTCACAGGCTGCTGACCGCTGCGGGTTATCAGCAGTATGAAACGTCCGCGTACGCGAAGCCGGGCTACCAGTGCCAGCACAACCTGAACTACTGGCGCTTTGGCGACTACCTGGGAATTGGCTGCGGCGCGCACGGCAAGGTGACCTTCCCGGACGGGCGCATTCTGCGCACCGCTAAAACCCGCCACCCGCGCGGGTATATGGAAGGCCGCTACCTGGAGCGTCAGCACGACGTCGAGGCAGCGGATAAACCGTTTGAGTTCTTTATGAACCGCTTCCGTCTGCTGGAAGCCGCGCCGCGCGCGGAATTTACGCGTTACACCGGGCTGCCGGAATCGGTGATCCGCCCGCAGATTGACGAGGCGCTGGCGCAGGGGTATCTCACGGAATGTGAGGAATACTGGCAGATCACCGAGCACGGCAAGCTGTTCTTAAATTCCCTTCTTGAGCTGTTCCTCGCCGAAGAATCCTGAAGGCTGATTCAGGATTTTGCATCCCGCTCTGCCGGCTGAGGGAAAGGCTGGCAGAGTGTGGGGATGAAAATTACTCGTTCTTATGCAAAACAGCTCAGACGTGAGCTGACAAAAGAAGAAAGACGGCTTTGGTATCTACTGCGCAGCCGCCGTTTCGAAAATTATAAATTTCGTCGACAACATCCTGTAGATCACTACATTCTGGATTTCGCCTGCTGCGCGGCTCATCTGGCTGTTGAGCTGGATGGTGGGCAACATGATGAAAAGCAGGAATACGATCTTCAAAGAACGTGCTGGCTTAACGAGAAAGGCTGGCATGTCATTCGATTCTGGAACAACGAACTCTGGAATAACGAAGAGGCGGTGTTAGAAAAGATCCTTGAAACACTGCAAATGCTGCGACCCTCACCCCGGCCCTCTCCCTGAAAGGGAGAGGGAGCAAACCATCCCCTCGCCCCTTTGGGGAGAGGGTTAGGGTGAGGGGAAATTACTTAAGCGTCCCCACCAGCGCCTTCCGGCTATCTTCCAGCGACACCACGCGTTTACACACGTCTTTGCCGAACTGCTGGAAATCATCTTCCTGGTTCTTCCACTCGTTCTGAATGGAGGTCTGCAAGCCGCCCAGGCTGCCCAGCACGCCCTGCAGCGGATTACCGCCGCCCTTCAGCACGGCTTTGGCGCCCATCTCGTTGATGCTGTCCTGCAGGATGCCGCCCATCGCCTGGTTCACCAGCTGCTGCCCGTCAGCACGGACCTGATCGATCGCCTTGTAGTGGAACGTCAGGCCGTCGGAGCGCGTCTCGATAATGCGGTTCATCTGCTCTTTAAGCTGCTTGTCCAGCTTCGTCAGGCGGGTGCGCATATTGCTGCTCTCACCCACCTCTTTGGTGATGATCTTATCCAGCGCGACGCGGCTTTTCTCAACGCGGGTCAGCGCGCCTTCATTAACCCATGGCAGCGCGGTACGCAAATCGGCCTGATAGTCTTTCGCCTGCTCACGCTGTGCGGCAGTCAGGTTGTACTGCTTGCCGTTAAAGGTGACGTTCCCCTGCGGCGTAATCACCAGATTGCCGTTCTCGCCTTTGACCTGCACGGTTTGCGGGCTTAACACCACGTCATCACGCGGGGTGACGCTACATTGATAATCCGCATGGGCGGTGAATCCGGTTGCCATCAAAGCAACAGCCAGCAACGTTTTGCGCATCTTAAACACTCCCTCAGACAAAATGGGCCAGCTAATGCTGGCCCCTTACTGCTTTATTAGTCCCACCAAACGTCGAAAAGTTCGCTGACGCGGACATCTTCGAGCTTGTGGTCTTCAAGCCATTTACGCACCAGGGCCTGATGTTCTTCAGTGCATTTACCCACTTCCTGGGTGCAGATCAGACCTTCCCAGGCCAGGTAGCCGCTACCGTCGAAGGCCAGCTTGTTTGGCTCAATCACGTCATTGATGAACGCATCCACGTCCTGATCGATCTGTTCTACACTGGTGCCTTCCGGGAAACGCCACGCAACGGAGAAGCCCACTTCCTGGAATTCTTCGATGTGCATCTTTTTACGCAGACGACGGCTACGATTCTTTGCCATTATTTCACCCTCTCGAACATTAAGTCCCATACACCGTGACCAAGACGATGGCCACGCTGTTCAAATTTCGTTACCGGACGCGATTCCGGACGCGGTACATAGTCGTTACTCTCAGACTGGTTTTTATACCCGTCCAGCGACGACATCACTTCCAGCATATGTTCCGCATACGGTTCCCAGTCGGTCGCCATATGGAAGACACCGCCCAGCTTCAGCTTACTTTTCACCAGCTCGGCAAACGGCGCCTGAACGATACGGCGTTTATTATGACGTGCTTTGTGCCACGGGTCAGGGAAAAAGAGCTGAACCATGGTTAAAGAATTGTCAGGAATCATTTTATGCAGCACTTCCACCGCGTCGTGACACATCACGCGCAGGTTCTCAACGCCCTCTTCATGGGCCGTTGCCAGGCATGCACCCACGCCCGGGGAGTGGACTTCGATACCGAGGAAGTTCTGCTCCGGTCGCGCTTTCGCCATGGCCACCAGCGAGGTGCCCATACCAAACCCGATCTCCAGCGTGACGGGTGCTTCGCGGCCGAACAGTTCGGTAAAGTCCAGAGGCTGCTCGCTGAACTCAACGCCCATCACCGGCCAGTAGTTGTCCAGCGCATGTTGCTGCCCTTTTGTCAGGCGGCCCTGACGGCGGACAAAGCTGCGAATACGGCGTAGCGGGCGACCGTTTTCATCAAATTCCGGTGAAATGACGTCGTTTTTCATAAAAGAGTTGTCTGCTTGTGAGAATGTTCGGGAAACGGGCATTATCCAAAGTTAAGGCTTCTATGCAAGCATGGGAAAGATCCGGTTTACAGCAGATTGACGCTGTGCTGCAATCTGCGTCCCTGATTATGCGAATCGATGACCATGCAAGCCTCTCAATTTTCAGCCCAGGTGCTGGACTGGTACGACAAATACGGGCGTAAAACCCTGCCCTGGCAAATTGAAAAAACGCCTTACAAAGTATGGCTCTCCGAGGTGATGTTGCAACAAACGCAGGTCGCCACGGTGATCCCTTACTTCGAGCGTTTTATGGCGCGCTTCCCGACGGTGACCGATCTGGCCAACGCCCCGCTGGACGAGGTCCTGCACCTGTGGACCGGTCTTGGCTATTACGCCCGGGCGCGTAACCTTCACAAGGCCGCACAGCAGGTCGCGACGCGCCACAATGGGAAATTCCCGGAAACCTTCGACGAGGTGGCCGATCTTCCAGGCGTCGGACGTTCAACCGCAGGCGCCATTCTCTCCCTGTCTTTAGGCAAGCATTTCCCGATCCTCGACGGCAACGTGAAGCGCGTGCTGGCACGCTGCTATGCCGTCGACGGCTGGCCGGGGAAGAAGGACGTCGAAAAACGCCTTTGGGAAATAAGTGAAGCGGTCACCCCGGCCAACGGCGTCGAGCGTTTCAACCAGGCGATGATGGATCTCGGCGCGCTGGTCTGCACGCGCTCAAAACCGAAATGCGAACTCTGCCCGGTGAATAATCTCTGCGTGGCGTATGCCAACCATTCATGGGCGCAATATCCAGGTAAGAAACCCAAACAGACGCTGCCGGAGCGCACCGGCTATATGCTGCTGATGCAGCACGGCGACGAGGTCTTCCTCGCCCAGCGTCCACCGAGCGGTCTGTGGGGTGGTCTATACTGCTTCCCACAGTTTGAAGATGAAGATTTGCTGCGTGAATGGCTTAAACAGCGCGGGATTGCTGCCGATAACCTGACGCAGCTGACCGCGTTTCGCCATACGTTCAGCCATTTCCACCTGGACATTGTACCCATGTGGCTTCCCGTGTCGTCATTTGCCTCGTGCATGGATGAAGGCACCGCTCTCTGGTATAACTTAGCGCAACCGCCATCAGTCGGACTGGCGGCTCCCGTGGAGCGCCTGTTACAGCAATTACGTGCCGGTGCAATGGTTTAGCATCGACAAGAAAAAGAGGAATGAGTATGGCCAGAACGATTTTTTGTACTTTCCTGCAGCGTGACGCTGAAGGCCAGGATTTCCAGCTTTATCCGGGCGACCTGGGTAAACGCATCTACAATGAAATCTCCAAAGAAGCCTGGGGACAGTGGCAGAAAAAGCAGACCATGCTGATCAACGAGAAAAAACTCAGCATGATGAACCCGGAACACCGCAAGCTGCTGGAGCAGGAGATGGTGAGCTTCCTGTTCGAAGGTAAAGACGTGCACATCGAAGGCTATACGCCACCGGAAAAATAACAGCGTGCGGGGGAAACCCCGCCGTTAAAGCAAACACAACACGCACTCCCGGAATGATGAAAAAACTTTTAGCGCTAGCCCTTGTTGCGCCGTTGCTTGTCTCGTGTTCGTCAAAAAAAGGCGAAGATTACAACGAAGCCTGGATCAAGGACACCAACGGTTTTGACATTTTGATGGGGCAGTTTGCCCACAACATCGAGAACATATGGGGATTTAACGAAGTTCTTATTGCCGGACCTAAGGACTACGTTAAGTACACCGACGCCTATCAGACCCGTAGCCACATCAACTTTGATGAGGGTACGATCACGATTGAGACCATCGCAGGCACCGACCCTGCGGCACGACTGCGTCAGGCGATCGTCAAAACCCTGCTGATGGGTGACGATCCGGGTTCTATCGATCTCTACTCCGATGCCGACGATATCACTATCTCGAAAGAGCCGTTCCTGTACGGCCAGGTCGTCGATCAGACCGGTCAGCCGATCCGCTGGGAAGGTCGCGCCACGAAATTTGCCGACTACCTGCTGCAGACGCGCCTGAAAAGCCGCTCTAACGGTCTGAAGATTATCTACAGCGTCACCATCAACCTCGTCCCGAACCACCTCGACAAGCGTGCGCATAAATACATTGGGATGGTGCGTCAGGCCTCGCGCAAGTACGGCGTGGATGAGTCGCTGATCCTGGCGATTATGCAGACCGAATCCTCGTTCAACCCGTACGCGGTGAGCCGTTCCGACGCCCTGGGGCTGATGCAGGTTGTGCAGCACAGCGCCGGTAAAGACGTCTTCCGCGCGCAGGGGAAATCCGGCACGCCGAGCCGCAGCTATCTGTTCGATCCGCAGAGCAACATTGATACCGGCACGGCCTATCTGGCGATGCTGAACAATGTGTACCTGGGCGGAATTGATAACCCAACGTCGCGCCGCTATGCGGTGATCACCGCCTATAACGGCGGCGCGGGCAGCGTGCTGCGCGTCTTCTCGAATGACAAAGTGCAGGCCGCGAACATCATTAACAGCATGGCGCCGGGGGATGTCTACTCTACCCTCACCACTCGTCACCCGTCTGCGGAATCCCGTCGCTATCTGTATAAGGTGAATACGGCGCAGAAGAACTACCGTCGCCGGTGATCGGCACACCTTCTCCCCTCTGGGAGAAGGTGTTCTGTTTCCCCTCTCCCTGTGGGAGAGGGTCAGGGTGAGGGCATCAGGCCGCACCTATCCAACCCCACCCATACGAAAATGTTATTTGCATCACAATCCAAACTGCAAATTAATGTGGATTGCATTTTTTTGCGGGAGGTAACAAAACATATTGTTGCCAACTGATAGAATTGCATCAAATAACAACCCTGAATGTTCCCAAAACAACATATCTCCCGCTCACTTGTGAGGAAAGTAACATGAACCTTAAGCTGCAGCTTAAAATATTGTCGTTTCTGCAGTTCTGCCTGTGGGGTAGCTGGCTGACCACACTCGGCTCCTATATGTTTGTGACGCTCAAGTTCGACGGTGCGTCAATCGGTGCCGTATACAGCTCGCTCGGTATTGCGGCTGTCTTCATGCCAACGCTGCTGGGCATCGTGGCGGATAAATGGTTGAGTGCGAAATGGCTGTACATGCTTTGCCATCTGGTGGGCGCGGGGACGCTGTTTATGGCAGCCCAGGTGACCACGCCGGGGGCGATGTTCATGGTGATCCTGCTTAACTCGCTGGCCTATATGCCAACGCTTGGCCTGATCAACACCATCTCCTACTACCGCCTGAAATCCGCGGATTTGGATATCGTGACCGATTTCCCGCCAATCCGTATCTGGGGCACCATCGGCTTTATCATGGCGATGTGGGGCGTGAGCTTCGCAGGCTTCGAACTGAGCCATATGCAGCTCTATATCGGTGCGGCGCTCTCCGTGGTGCTGGCGATCTTCACCCTGACGCTGCCAACCATTCCGGTTTCTAACCAGCAGAAAAACCAGAGCTGGAGCACCATGCTCGGCCTGGACGCGTTCGCGCTGTTTAAAAACAAACGCATGGCGATCTTCTTTATCTTCTCCATGCTGCTGGGCGCAGAGCTGCAGATCACCAACATGTTCGGCAACACCTTCCTGCACAGCTTCGATAACAACCCGCTGTTCTCCGGCAGCTTTATCGTTGAACATGCGTCGGTGATGATGTCCATCTCTCAGATCTCTGAGACGCTGTTCATCCTGACCATCCCGTTCTTCCTGAGCCGCTACGGCATCAAAAACGTCATGCTGATCAGTATCGCGGCATGGATGTTGCGCTTCGGCCTGTTCGCCTACGGTGACCCGAGCGCGTTTGGTACCGTGCTGCTGGTGCTGTCGATGATCGTTTACGGCTGCGCCTTCGACTTCTTCAACATCTCTGGTTCGGTGTTTGTTGAAAAAGAGGTGAAGCCTGAAATCCGCGCCAGCGCGCAGGGTATGTTCCTGATGATGACCAACGGCTTCGGCTGTATTCTGGGCGGCGTGGTAAGCGGTAAAGTGGTTGAGATGTACACCACCAACGGCATCACCAACTGGCAGCCTGTGTGGCTGATCTTCGCGGCGTACTCGCTGGTGCTGTTCTTCGCGTTCATCGCGCTGTTCAAGTACAAGCACGTGCGCGAGCCGCACGGTGCGCAGCCGATCGCGCATTGATTGTTGTGCCCGGTGGCGCTGCGCTTACCGGGCCTACAAAACCAGACCGTAGGCCGGGTAAGGCGAAGCCGCCACCCGGCTATTTTATTGCAGAGAGCACCCACCCCACCGACAGCAAATCCGCGCTGCCGCCCGGGCTCAGGTTCCGTTCAATCAATGCCTTATCCATCTTAAGCAGCGCCTCTCGATCCCAGCCACTCGCCAGTAATTCCCGCGCGTAGCCCTGAACGTAGCGTAGCCCTTCAATGCCGCCGCGCGAGACGAGATTACTGTCCTGATTGACCGCCATCAGGCGCAACAGCATGCCGTGAAGCGACTGTCCGCTCCACTGCGCCAGCGCCTTACGCGCCGTCGCAAAGCCGCTTTCCGCCTCTCCGCGCGCGCCGGTTAAGCCGTACAGCTGAAACTGCCGCTCGCCCGCCGTCGCCTGTCCGCTGCGCGCGGCCAGTTCCCGCGACACCAGCCCGCTGCAGATGTTACTCACCTCACAACAGAGGCTATCTGCGGAGATATTTTTCACACGTCCGGCAGCGAAGCACAGTAAACCCAGGGCAAAAATCCCGCCCTTGTGGGTGTTCACTCCGTTCGTCGCGGCGTACATCGCCTGCTCGCAGGCCATCCCCATCGGGCGGATAATGCGAAGCTGTGCGTCAGCGGGTTTATCCGCATGTGCGTTACCGAGTTCGGCAAAGCGCGAAAACCACGGCGTTATCGCCGCAATGCTGCGGACGAACAGCGCGTGGTCCATATCGCGATGGGAACCGTTATTGAGCTTGTCCACCAGCCCCGGCTTGGGCGTCAGCTCCAGCTCCTGCCATAGCGCCGCCTCGGCAAGCGCGGGCACGTCAACCGGGCGCGGTTTAGTCGCGAGCAAACCAGTCATCGATTGTCTTCTCCACGCGGGAAACCACCTGCTCAAGGGGGTGATTGCGCGAACGGGAACAGGCATGAGCGGGTTCGTCGCAGATCAGGCAGCGTCTGAGATTCGCCCCCAGCGACTGACGCCCGACGTGGCCGTGCTGAGGGCAGATCACGTCCAGATCCCACAGCCTGCCGAGCGGGTGCGTCTGCTCCAGATCCGCGCAGTGCGCTTTGATTTCCACCGCGGGATGGGCCACACACCACAGGGCTTCTGGCCCGGTCGGGAGCCACAGCACCTGACGGTCCAGCACCTGCCAGCGGTTTTCCCACAGCAGCTGGTCGCACATTTGCAGCGCCACGCCCATGGTATTGCGATAGCGCAGGCTGTCTTTGATTTCCCCTGGCGTGACCAGCGTGAGGGAAATCACCGGTTGTTGATAGTGCTCAAGCATGTCAGCCTGGCGCGCTGCGCGGCGCTCTTTCGCCGCCAGCAGTTCCTCCAGGCTGACACCCGCCCGCACGGGTGTCGCTATTGTCATAACTACTCCTTCACCTGTCGTACGGTGTCGATCACGCTGCCGTCGCGGTAGCGGATCACCCCGACGATTTTGTCGGTAAATTCAATCGGTTTCGGTACGCCCGTCAGGGAAATCGCCCGCTCGTAAAGCGCGCTGATATCCACAACTTTGAGCCCGGCTTCCAGCAGGCGCTCGCGGATCTCCGGGCGCGCCGGGTTGACCGCAATGCCGTGGTCGGTGACCAGCACGTCGATGCTCTCACCCGGCGTGAGGCGCGTGGTGACGCGCTTCACGACCGTTGGAATGCGGCTGCGCAGCAGCGGCGCGACAACGATGGTCAGGTTTGCCGCGGCGGCCACGTCGCAGTGTCCGCCGGACGCCCCGCGCATCACCCCGTCGGAGCCGGTGATAACGTTGACGTTGAAATCAACGTCGATTTCCAGCGCGCTGAGGATCACCACGTCGAGCTGGTCGCAGCTTGCCGCCTTGCTGCCAGGGTTGGCGTAGACGTTGGTGGAGATCTCCACGTGGTTCGGGTTGCGCGCCAGCGAGGCCGCCGCCTGGCCGTCAAAGCACTGGGTATCGAGCAGCTTTTCGATGAGTCCCTTCTCGTGTAAATCCACCAGGCTGCCGGTGATGCCGCCGAGCGCAAAGCGCGCCTTCACGCCGCTGCGCTCCATCTTCTCTTCCATAAAGCGCGTGCAGGCGGTCGCCGCCGCGCCGGAGCCGGTCTGCATCGAGAAGCCCGGTTTGAAGTAGCCGGAGTGTTCAATGACGTCCGCCGCATAGCGGGCGATCATCAGCTCGCGCGGGTTGCTGGTGACGCGCGCCGCGCCGACGCTGATTTTCGCCGGGTCGCCCACGCTTTCAACCTGCACGATGTAGTCCACCTGGTCCTGAACCAGGCTGGCGGGCATATTCGGAAACGGCACCAGTTCTTCAGTCAGCAGCACTACTTTACGGGCAAAGTGCGCGTCCACCATGGCGTAGCCCAGGGACCCGCAGCACGATTTACCGTGCGTGCCGTTGGCGTTGCCAAACTCATCGCTGCACGGCACGCCGAGGAACGCTACGTCGATACTCAGCTCGCCGTCCTGAAGCAGCTTCACGCGCCCGCCGTGGGAATGAATTTGCACCGGCTCGTCCATCAGCCCGTGGGAGATGGCGTCCGCCAGCCTGCCGCGCATGCCCGAGGTGTAAATCCGGGTGATGACGCCGCTTTCAATATGCTCGATCAGCGCGTCGTTACAGGTCATCAGCGAGCTGGAGGCCAGCGTCAGGTTTTTGAAGCCCATTCGCGCCAGCAGCGCCACGACGGTGTTGATCACCCGGTCGCCTTCGCGAAACGCGTGGTGGAAGGAGATGGTCATCCCGTCCTGCAGGCCGCTGCGCATCACAGCCTCTTCAACAGAGGCGCAGAGCTTGCGGCTGTGCTTCGCGTCGCTGTCCGCCAGCCACGGCGTGGCGCTGTGGGCGTTATCAAACGGTTTTAAGTCCCTCAGATGGGGAAAGTTCACGTGAAGAAGTTCTGTCTGATTCATTATTTTATCCTTACCGACGCACGCCGGAGGCCGCCGCGCGCTCCAGCACCACCTGCGCGTGGTTAATAATCGGTGCATCCACCATTTTGCCGTTGAGCGACACCACGCCCAGGCCGTTACGCTCGCCCTCTTCTGCCGCCTCAATCACCCTTTTGGCATGATCCACCTCATCCTGCGTCGGGGCGTAGGCGTTGTGCAGCAGGTCAATCTGGCGCGGGTTAATCAGCGATTTGCCGTTGAAGCCCATCTTGCGGATCAGATCGACCTCGCGCAGGAACCCGGCCTCGTCGTTAACGTCTGACCACACCACGTCGAAGGCGTCGATGCCCGCCGCGCGGGCGGCGTGCAGCACGGCACAGCGGGCGTAGAACAGCTCGGTGCCGTCGCCGCGCTCGGTCTGCATGTCCATCACGTAGTCAAAGGCGGCCAGCGCAATCCCGATGAGGCGCACAGAGCTGCGGGCAATCGCCACGGCGTTGATGACGCCAATGGCCGACTCAATCGCCGCCATCACGCGGGTGGAGCCAACCTCGCGGCCGCACTCCTGCTCGATACGCTCGAGATGGCTTTCCAGCTCGTAGATATCGTCCGGCGTGTCGGTTTTCGGCAGGCGGATCACGTCCACGCCGGCCCGCACGGCGGCTTCCAGATCCAGCAGGCCAAACGGCGTGCTGAGCGGGTTAATACGCACCACGGTTTCGATATCCTGATACATCGGGTGCTGCAGGGCGTGGAACACCAGCATGCGTGCGGTATCCTTCTCGCGCAGGGCAACGGCGTCCTCAAGGTCAAACATGATGGAGTCGGGACGGTAGATAAAGGCGGTGGAAAGCATGGCGGCGTTGGCGCCCGGCAGGAACAGCATGCTGCGGCGGAGTTTGCTCATTTCAGCGCCCCCCAGTTGATGGCCTGTTCATCGGCGGCACGCATCAGCGCGCTTTGCAGGCGGGCGCGAATAACACAGTCCAGCGCACCTTTGTCTTCAATAATGATTAATCCCTGGTGCACGTTCATGGCGCGCAACGTGTCGTTGACCACCTGGCGAATTTGCTCGCCAAACTGCTTAATCACTTCACTGTGGATGACTATCTCCAGCTCGCCGTGAGCGGGAGCGATTTTCACCATCAGGTCGCTGGACTCCTGCGTTCCGGCCAGCGCCTCCCTTACAATTTTCATGATAAATTCCTGGTAGTTAAGCGACTTCCGCACTCGCACGGTAATGCGTTTCGAGATGCGCGAAGGTGGAGTCCGGGACAATCTCCCGGATCCGGGAAAACTGCTGTGTCTTCAGTAAGCGGCGCACTTCAGACGCTGATATGGCGTTGCCGGTGGCCTTGATGCGCGGCATTTCCACCACCTCGATATGCGAGGCCAGCAGGTCGTGCAGCGTCTGGTTGTACTGGCGGGTGATATCGCAGAACGGCTCCGAGCCGATGAAGCGGTGCGTAATGCCCAGCGCCGGGGCGATGAAGTCCCGGAAGATCAGCACATCGATCTCGCTCCACGCCTGCTGCACTTTGCCGGTCTCCTTCAGGAAGTAGGCCGGGAAGGTGGCGCGGGAGATGATGTACTGCGAGCCTTCATGCACCAACACGTTCGGCAGATGCGCCACGCCCGCGCGCACCATCTCGAGGCGCGCGCTGAACGGGAAGAACGAGGCGTCTTCACGCACCACGAACAGATGCAGGACATCGCACCGCTGCGCCGCCTGCTCCACCAGATGGCGGTGGCCGAGGGTGAACGGATTGGCGTTCATCACTATCGCGCCAACGTTCTCCCCGCACTTGCGCTTCGCGCGCAGGGAACGGCAGTAGCGTTCGATCCCCTGCGGGGTGTTCTCCATCAGCACCGCGTTGTTTCCGCTCTGGGCAATCGGCCAGAAGCCGCTGCGGGCAAAGCGCTCCCGGTTGCACGGACGGGTGCAGAGGAAGAGGTGAAAATGGCCGCACTCCAGCGCCGCATTTTCCACCTCTGCCAGCAGCCGCGCGCTGAGGTTCTCGCCGCGAAGCTGCTCGTTGACCGCCACGCATTTGATGACGTTGGCAGCAAGCCCTGCGCAACCCACCAGCTGCGAGCCGGACCAGGCTTCGACAAACAGCGTGATGTCGTTGTCCAGGCCAAGGCCGCTGTCTGCCAGCAGGTAGCGGATCTGGCTTAAGCGTTCCGGGTGTTTCGCCACGACGGTGTGGCGAAAATCGATGGGTTGACTGTTCATGCCGTCTTTCTTAATGTGCTGCCGCAAGCCCGACGGCTGGCGCTTCCACGATCACGTTGCTGAGATGACCGATATGCTCGATCTCCACCTCAATGCGATCCCCTTCTTTCATAAACAGCGGCGGATTGCGCTTTTTACCCACTCCGCCCGGGGATCCGGTGATGATCACATCGCCCGGGCTGAGGCGGGTGAAGGTGCTGATGTACTCGATCAGCTCCGCCACCTTGTGGATCATGCTGCTGGTGTTGTCTTCCTGCACCATGCGGCCGTTCAGCCAGGTGCGGATCGCAAGCTGGTGCGGATCCGGGATCTCATCCGCCGTCGCCATCCACGGCCCAAACGCGCCGGTTTTGCGCCAGTTTTTACCGGCGGTGAACCAGGTGTGCTGCCAGTCGCGGGCGGAGCCGTCCATGTAGCAGCTGTAGCCAGCCACGTGGCGCAGGGCGTCGTCGCGGCTGATGTTCTCCCCGCCTTTACCGATGATCACCGCCAGCTCGCCTTCATAGTCGAATTCACTTGAATGGCGCGGCTTCAGCACCGGCTCGTTGTGGCCGGTCTGTGAATCCGGGAAGCGGACAAACAGCGTCGGGGCCGGGTTATGCTGGTCAAACTCCTTGCGCTTGTCGGCATAGTTCATGCCCACGCAGAGGATCTTTTCCGGCTGCTCGATCACCGGTAAGAAGGTGATGGCGCTCATCGGCACGTCCACGGCATCGTTCAGGTAGCGGGTGGCCTGCGCCAGCCCGTTGCCCTGCAGCAGCGCCTTGAGGTCGCTGTAGCGGTCGCCGAGACGGCGGCCTAAATCAATCACGCCATCGGCCTGGACGATGCCGTAGCTGCGTTTTCCCTGGTATAAAAAGCTTGCGAGTTTCATTGTTCTTTCCTGAAAACTTAAACGAGGAAGTTGCCCAGAATCAGCAGTGAGACAGAGACGTTAATCGCCCCGCCGATACGGGTAGCAATCTGGGCGAACGGCATCAGGCTCATACGGTTGCCTGCGGTCAGGATCGCCACGTCGCCGGTACCGCCCTGGCCGCTCTGGCAGCAGGAGACGATGGCGACATCAATCGGGTGCATACCAATCTTTTTGCCGACGAAGAAGCCGGTTGCCACCAGTGCGGAAACGGTGCTGACAATCACCAGCAGGTTGCTGACGGTGAACGCCGCCACCAGTTCATGCCACGGGGTGATGGCCACGCCGACGGCGAAGAGGATTGGGTAGGTCACGGAGGTCTGGAAGAATTTGTACACCACCTGAGAGCCTTCCAGCAGGCGCGGAGAGGCGCCGTTGCAGAGCTTCACCAGGACCGCCATAAACAGCATGCCAACTGGTGCTGGCAGGCCAATCAGCTTGTGGCCGAGCATGCCCAGCATGTAGAGCAGCACCGCCAGCAGCGCGCCGGAGGCGATAGTGGTGACGTCCGCTTTGCCGGAAAACGCAGGCTGAGAGACCGTGGCATCGGCATTCGCGCGGTTAGGCATCAGCTGACCTTCACCGGTCAGGTGCGGGAAGCGTTTACCGAGCTGGTTCAGGCAGCCGGAGATGATGATTGCCGTCAGACCGCCGAGCATTACCATCGGCAGCACGCGGCCGAGCGCCACGCCCTGGTCCATGTGCAGCAGGGTGGCATAGCCGATGGAAAGCGGGATCGCCCCTTCCCCAACGCCGCCCGCCATAATCGGCAGAATGATAAAGAAGAAGATCTGGAACGGCTCAAGACCCAGCGCCAGGCCGACGCCCATCCCTACCAGCATGCCGACAACTTCACCGCACAGCATCGGGAAGAAGATGCGCAGGAAGCCCTGAATCAGCACCGTGCGGTTCATGCTCATGATGCTGCCGACGATAATGCAGCAGATGTAGAGATAGAGAATGTTGGTGGATTTGTAGAACTTGGTGGTGGACTCGACCACCACGTCCGGCAGCAGGCCATAATAGACCAGCGCGGAAGGGATAAAGGTGGCGCAAATCGCCGCCGCGCCGAGCTTGCCGACAATCGGCAGGCGTTTGCCAAACTCGCCGCAGGCAAAGCCGAAGAAGGCCAGCGTTGCCACCATGACCACGATATCGCTCGGCAGTTTTCCGCCCAGGCAATCAATGGCAATCAGCGCGCCCGCCAGAACGAACAGCGGCAGAGGAATAATCCCAACTTTCCAGGTATCCATAATATGCCACCAGCGCTCTTTGAGCGAAGGCCGCTGAATTTCAATCGGGTCGTGGGTAACAGAGAAAGAATCGTCAGTTGTGCTCATAATAAGCCCCTTGGTTATTTTGTGCGTTCAGCTTAGAGTCACAAAGGCTTACTTTATGTGAGGAATGGCATATTAAAAGCGAAGTTTTAATGGCAGCTATGGTTTTAATGGTTTCTTTTATTTAATGTGATTTATACCTTATTTATTGCCGTGGTTTTTATGGTTTCTTTTCCGAATTGAACAAACAAATAACATTTGTTCGCGTAGCCCGAAGTACGTTCGCCTTCAGGATAACTCTTTTACAGCGCCCGCTGTGCAAGGGATCACAAGTTTTCGGCAAAGCGGGCGTCAGCGCGAAAAAAGATGATATATTGGCGTTCTTTGCTGCTACCTCGCGTGATAGTTATGAAAGTTTCTTTCCAGATTAAGCTGTTTATTTCGCTGGTTGCCTTTTTCTCGGTGCTTTTCGCGTTACTGGGCGGATATTATTATGCCGACGTCGGGAAACAGCTTTATCAGGAAATGAGTACGCGTGCCAAAATACAGGCTGAAGAGATTGCGCTTATTCCGACATTGCGTAATGAAGTTGAAGAAAAGAATATCAACGCCATCCATGATTTTATGCAGAAGATTTCTGCGCACAGTGACGCCAGCTTTATTGTGATTGGTGATAATAAGGGGCAGCATCTTTTTCACTCCGTCTTTGCCGACAGAGTGGGCACAACCCTGGTTGGCGGAGACAATGAAGCCGTATTGCAGGGTAAAAGCACCACCACCATTCGCAAAGGCGGGCTGGGCATTTCGCTGCGCAGTAAAGCTCCCATCTTCAACGCCGCCGGACAGGTGGTCGGCATTGTTTCGGTAGGCTATCTGACCAGCTACCTTGATACCATTACCGTCAGCAAAGTGGTTAATATCCTGATTGCCGCCGTGCTGCTGCTGATCGCTCTCTTTATCTTCTCCTGGTTCTTTACCCGCAGCATCAAGAAGCAGATCTTCTCCCTTGAGCCGCGCGAGATCGGCCTGCTGGTGCGCCAGCAGAAGGCGATGATGGAGTCTATTTATGAAGGCGTGATTGCCATTGACGATCGGCGGCGGATTGAAGTCATCAACCAGGCGGCGCGCAAGCTGCTGGGCCTGAGCCAGCCGGCCCGCGAGCTGCGCGGACAGCTGATAAGCCAGGTGATCGATCCGGTCCCGTTCTTCGACACGCAGACGATGCTGGCGAAAGATACCCATGACGAGATTTGCCGTTTTAACGATCTCACGGTGATTGCCAGCCGGGTGCACATTATGCTTGAGGGGTCGCTGCAGGGCTGGGTGATCACCTTCCGCGATCGCAACGAGATCGACTCGCTGAGCGCCCAGCTCAGCCAGGTAAAACGCTATGTCGATAACCTGCGCATCATGCGCCACGAGCAGTTAAACAGGATGACCACCCTCTCCGGCCTGCTGCATATGGGCCGCTATGAGGAAGCCATTGGCTACATTCAGGCGCAGTCGGAACATGCCCAGGAGCTGCTGGACTTTATCTCTTCGCGCTTCAGTTCCCCGACCCTGTGCGGCCTGCTGCTGGGGAAAGCCGCCCGCGCGCGGGAGAAAGGCGTCGAGCTGTGTTTCGACCCGGGCTGTCGGCTGGACAGACCGTTCCTGCCCCTTGGTGAGCAAGAGCTGATTTCGATTATTGGCAACCTGCTGGATAACGCCATCGAAGCAACACAGCGGTCGCCGCTTCCCCACGCGCCGGTAGAAGTGCTGATAAAGCTCAGCGAACAGGAGCTGATTATTGAAGTCGCCGACCAGGGCGTTGGCATTACACCGGAGATGCGTGACCGGATCTTTGAACGCGGCATCACCACCAAAACGCGCGGCGATCATGGGATTGGCCTGTATCTGATCGAAAGCTACGTCACACAGGCTGGCGGCGCGATAGAAGTTGCCGATAATACCCCGCGCGGCGCCATTTTCTCCTTGTTTATCCCGGCCACGGGAATCGCCCGGCAACTGGAAGACACCGACTATGCAACATGAACTTATCGACGTACTGATTGTTGAAGACGAGAACGAACTGGCGCAACTGCACGCGGAGCTGATAGGCAAACACCCGCGTCTGAGGCTGGTAGGCATTGCCTCGTCGCTGGCTGCGGCCCAGGCAGAGCTTGAAAGCAAACAGCCGCAGCTCATGCTGCTGGATAACTATCTGCCGGACGGCAAAGGCATCTCGCTTATCAATAACCCCATGCTGGCCCGCGCCAACTGCTCGGTGATTTTTATTACCGCCGCCAGCGATATGGACACCTGCAGCCAGGCGATTCGCAACGGCGCGTTCGACTACATCCTCAAACCCGTCTCCTGGAAGCGGCTCAGCCAGTCGCTGGAGCGGTTCGTGCAGTTTGCGGAACAGCAGCGCGTCTGGAAGATTGTCGACCAGCAGAACGTGGATTCGCTGTATCAGCTCCAGGCGAAAAACTACCGCCTGGACAACGGCAGTAAAGGCATTGAGGAAAATACGCTGGCGCGGGTGCAGACGCTGTTCAACGACAAGGCAACGCACTGCTTTACCGTGGATGAGGTGGTGAGCGAAACCGGATTAAGCAAAACCACCACCCGGCGCTATCTGGAGCACTGCGTGGAGGCGGGTTTTCTGACGGTGGAGATGCTGTACGGCAAGATTGGGCATCCGAGGAGGATGTACAAGCGTAGTGCGGTTTGATGAAACGTTCCCTCTCCCTGTGGGAGAGGGTTAGGGTAAGGGGCAACAGCCCGCACTATCTCAATACATACCCATACAGCCGCTTAATCCCGTCGGCATCCTTCTCGCTGTAAACCCCCTGCAGCTCCGGCGAGAAGCCCGGCAGCAGGTTGATGCCCTCCTCCAGCGCGAGGAAGTAACGCTGTACCGCCCCGCCCCAGACCTCACCCGGCACCACGCACAGCACGCCCGGCGGATAGGGCAGCGCCCCTTCGGCAGCAATGCGCCCTGCGGCATCACGTATGCGAACCAGCTCCACGTCACCGCGAATATAGGCCCGGTTCGCATCCTGCGGGTTCATCACTACCTCAGGCAGGCTCTCCTTGCGGAACATCGCCTTCTGCAGATCCTTCACGTCAAAGCTGACGTAGAGATCGTGCATCTCCTGGCACAGCTGGCGGAGGGTGTAATCCCGGTAGCGTACCGGGTATTTCTGGAAGATCGTCGGCAGCACGTCCGCCAGCGGCGTATCGTCTTCAATATGCTGTTCGAACTGGCCCAGCATCGCCACCAGCTGCGCCAGCTTCTCGCTGCTTTCGGCAGGCGTCAGCAGGAACAGGATCGAATTGAGGTCGCATTTCTCCGGCACGATGCCGTTTTCGCGCAGGTAGTGCGCCAGAATCGTCGCCGGGATCCCGAAATCCGTGTACTCCCCGGTTTCAGCATCGATACCCGGCGTGGTCAGCAGGAGCTTGCACGGGTCGACAAAGTACTGCTCGCGGGCATAGCCCTCAAAGCCGTGCCATTTGGCCCCCGGCTCAAAGCTGAAGAAGCGCAGCTCGCTGGCAATGGCGTGCGTCGGATGATCCTGCCACGGCCGGCCCGCCACCACCGGTGGGATAAACGGTTTGATCATATGGCAATTCGCAATGATCGCCTTGCGCGCTTCAATCCCCAGCTCGACGCACTCCGCCCACAGCCTGCGTCCGCTTTCACCTTCGTGGATCTTGGCATTCACATCCAGCGCTGCAAACAGCGGATAAAACGGGCTGGTGGAGGCATGCAGCATAAACGCGTTGTTCAGCCGCTTGTGCGGACAGAAACGCGCCTGACCGCGAATGTGGTTATCCTTTTTATGGATCTGCGACGTTTGCGAGAACCCGGCCTGCTGTTTATGCACCGACTGGGTCACGAAAATTCCCGGATCGTTCTCGTTCAATTCCAGCAAGAGCGGGGACGTTTCCGCCATCATCGGAATAAACTGCTCGTAACCCACCCATGCGGAGTCAAAGAGGATGTAGTCGCAGAGATGACCGATCTTGTCGATCACCTGGCGGGCGTTGTAGATCGTCCCGTCGTAAGTGCCAAGCTGAATGATCGCCAGGCGGAACGGGCGCGCCTCGTCGGCCTTCTCCGGCGCCGCTTCACGGATAAGATCCCGCAGATAGGCATCGTCAAAGCAGTGGTCGTCAATTCCGCCAATAAAGCCAAACGGGTTACGCGCGGCCTCAAGATAAACCGGCGTGGCGCCCGCCTGGATCAGCGCCCCGTGGTGGTTAGACTTATGGTTATTGCGATCGAACAGCACCAGGTCGCCGCGGGTCAGCAGCGCGTTGGTCACCACCTTATTGGCCGCTGAGGTGCCGTTCAGCACGAAGTAGGTTTTGTCCGCGTTGAACACTTTCGCCGCGAACTTTTGCGCGTGCTTGGCGGACCCTTCGTGGATCAGCAGATCGCCCAGCTTCACGTCGGCGTTGCACATGTCGGCGCGAAACACGTTTTCACCGAAGAAATCATAGAACTGTCGCCCTGCCGGGTGTTTTTTGAAAAATGCCCCGTGCTGGTGGCCCGGACAGGCGAAAGTGCTGTTGCCCATCTCCACATACTGGCTCAGGGTATCAAAAAAGGGCGGCAGCAGGTTCTCTTCGTAGCGGCTGGCAGCGCTCTCCAGTTCCAGAAACTCCTGAGCTTTACCCGAGATGACCGCGGTGGCGCCGTCGGGTACGTCCGTTGGCTCCTGCGAGAAAATAAACACCGGTAAATGAAAGCCCGTGCGTTTCAGCAGTGCAAGAATGCCGCTGCGACTTTCAGCTGTTGTGATGACGACGGCCGCCACATCGGTAAAATCAGTGCTGTCCAGCGTCACCTTTTCGCGGTGCGTAGACACAGTGGAGAGCAGCTCGCGGCTGACGGCAATTTTCATGGTTTTCATAGGCGCAGTTACCCTCACCGGGCGGTGAGACAGGGAGGAGAAAATTCGCGCAATAATGTCACCTTTTATTTTGAGGTGCAAGAAGGAATCAGTATGCACGAAATCAACCAAAGCTAAGGCCCGCGCGGCCCTGCCGTGCCATAATAATGCAATATCAATGATTAAATAACAGGAGTTAACTTTGGTTATCGGGCCATTTATTAACGCAGGCGCCGTATTGCTGGGCGGCGTACTCGGCGCCGTTCTGAGCCAGCGGTTGCCGGAGCGTATTCGCACCTCCATGCCCTCGATATTCGGCCTGGCATCGTTAGGGATCGGTATTCTTTTAGTGATCAAATGCGCCAACCTGCCGGTGATGGTGCTGGCCACCCTGCTCGGCGCGCTGATTGGCGAGTTCTGCTATCTGGAAAAAGGCATTAACAGCGCGGTGAGTAAAGCCAAAAACCTGATTGCCCGACCGGGCGGCAAGGCGAAACACGGTACGCACGAGTCGTTTATTCAAAACTATGTCGCCATCATCATTCTGTTTTGCGCCAGCGGCACCGGGATTTTCGGTTCGATGCAGGAGGGGATGACGGGCGACCCAAGCATTTTGATTGCGAAGGCATTTCTTGATTTCTTTACGGCCACTATTTTTGCCACCACGCTCGGCGTTGCCGTTGCCGCGATTTCCGTGCCGATGCTGCTAATTCAGCTGGCACTCGCCACCTGCGCCACGTTGATTCTCCCGCTCACCACGCCGGCAATGATGGCAGACTTTACCGCCGTCGGCGGCCTGCTGCTGTTGGCGACCGGGCTGCGCATCTGTGGGATTAAGATGTTTGCCGTGGTGAACATGCTGCCCGCACTGCTGCTCGCCATGCCGCTCTCCGCGCTCTGGACGCACTTTTTCGCTTAAGGATGCGGCGAAATGGTGAGAGATTGCGCAGTCTGTAACGAAAACAACATTTTTCGTTGACGCCACGGGGCAGATCGGGTTTAATGCGCCCCGTTGCCCGGATAGCTCAGTCGGTAGAGCAGGGGATTGAAAATCCCCGTGTCCTTGGTTCGATTCCGAGTCCGGGCACCACTATTTAAAGAACCCGCCCTCGTGGCGGGTTTTTGCTTTTGGTTTCTCCCCACCCCAGGGATCGTTCCCACCTGCGTCCAGCAGTTTGTTTTTAAAGATAAACAAACACGCCTCGTTGAAGTTCTCCGCCCCCAGGCGTTCCGAGAGAGCCGTTCGTTTACGATAGAGGCTTTTCACCGACGTATTCAGCTCATCGGCAATGGCTTCCATCGGCATCCCTGCCCTCAGCAGCCGCAGCATGATCGCTTCGTGCGTGCTAAGCCGTAAGTTAAGCAGCCACTTCGTGGTCAGGCGCCTGCCCTTCATATTGAGCACCAGGTTAAATAACGACGCCATATCCGGCGCGGTCAGCGACGTGTTCATAAATAACTTCATACTGAGCAGATTCTCCTCGCGGTGTCGCATATCGAGCATAACGCAGCAGATTGTTTTTTTCGTTCTGGCCGGATGGCGTATCAGGTAATCATATAAACGGAGCGGAGAACGACTATCAATCAATACAGAATATTCATCTGCACCGTTATCAAATATGTTTCTGTCAATCGAGTCGAGCAGGATAATATCCGGGAAAAATATCCGCATCCCTCTGACAAGGTAGCGATCCTGAGTCACTAAAATAATTGAAGTTGCCACTAACCATCCCTTTTAGATTAAAGCAAGCACGATCCCTCGCAAAGAAGGCCGCCTTCGTTTTATAGCGCTGTTATATTAACGATAAATGTATTCTGGCTTTGGACATCCCTCAATACAGACATTGATGAGTAAGACTTCCTGTAGACTATCATTCAATGGCTGCCATTAATTATAAATAAAAAACAATCGCAGAAAAGTCACTTCTCTAAACATTAAGAGTTTTTGTCATGAAACTTCCCAAACATGCACCAGAAAGTACTTTAATTGAGGCAGATAAACCACATTAAAAATATATACAAAGCTGTCACAATATAAATAAAAAACCCATACATCAATAAGTTACAAATAAACAATCATTTCAATAAAACCGCCAAAAACCACTCGATACAGAATTATCTCAAAACAACACACCCCCATTTCAACATATTTATCCGGCAACATATCAGGTGTACATTAGCTTTCACCCAGTCCACTGACATAAGGATCCATAATTACCTTTAGGTAAGTATCCCGTAACATCACTGCATTCAGATTTAATGTTCTCATTTATGGCCTTTAACCCTGAGTTTAAAGGCGGCCGTGTTATGCAATGGATTCATGATAAACAAATGGCAAATAGATATGGAAAGATCGCTTCGCTTCAATACGTTATTCTTTTATCGCGCCCCAACATTATTGTTTCTGTTATTCCTCTTTCCTGTTCTGGCTCAGGCGACTGAATCCGTTTATGAGCAACAGATTCAACAGGCGCGTAACGGTAATTACTCGCCGTTTCTCGATTATCTTCAGCGTTATCAGCAGCAGCATGCCCTGACGCCAGAACACGTTGCGGACTGGTTACAGGTTGCGTCCTGGGCAGGTCATGATGACGAGGTTATTCAGGTCTGGCAGCGTTACGGTATTTATATGCCGCTGCCCGCCCGCGGCGTTGCTGCCGTCGCGCAATCCTGGCGGAATAAAAAAGCCTGGCAGCCAGCCCTGGCACGCTGGAAAGAGGCGCGTAGCCTTGCGCCGGATAACGACGAGTATCGTATCGGCTACATAAAAACTCTCGCCGATGCCCGCATGGACACGCTTGCCCTGCAGGAAGCCCAACGGCTGGTAGCGGAAAATCCTTCTCAGGCACATCTTGAGACGCTCTCGTATGTCTGGTTACGCCAGGGAAAAAGCTGGGATCGGCTTCTGGCAGACACGCGCGCGCTGAATATCGCGCCTGAGAATAAAGCGCTCCTCAGCGAGCTGATCGACGCGCTAACGGATAGCCGGGTGAACACCCCCGCGCTGCAGCTTTCACAAAGCGTCACGCTGTCCCCCGCGGAGCATCGCCGTCTTGAGCGTAATGCCGCCGCCGAACGGGTTCGCCTTGCCGATGTGCCTGGCAGAACAGAAAAGGAGCGCCTGCAGCTTGCGCAATCCACGCTGAATCGTTACGCCGCTCTGCTTTCCCGCTGGCAAAAAGATCCGCAGGCGGCGGAAGACGTCGTCCTGGCGCGTATCGACAGGCTTGGCGCGCTGTACGCCCATGCTGATTACCCACAGGTGATTGGCGAATATCAGGATCTTACGGCAGCCCAGCATCCGGTGCCGGGCTGGGCCATCGGCTGGGTGATTTCCGCGTATCTGCAGGAGCAAAACGCTGCCGCCGCCTTCTCGCTTCTGCAACGCTATCCGCAATACGCTTCCGACCCGCAGGACGAGGAGCACGCGCTTTTCTACGCCTGGCTGGATACGGGAGATTATCAATCCGCCCGCCGATATGCTGAGCGCCAGACCCGCAACGTCCCGTGGACCCGCTACGATTTCGGCTCCCCTACCCCTCAGCCGAACGATCGGTGGCTTACCGGACAGTCGCTCCGCTTTAACTATTTGCTGGCGACGAATGCCCTGCCGGAAGCCGAAACGCTGGCGCACCGTCTGGCGACAACGGCGCCGGGCAATCAGGGATTACAGATTGACTACGCCACCCTGCTTCAGGCGCGGGGCCTGCCGCGCGCGGCCGAGCAAACGCTGAAAAAGGCGGAGGCGCTGGAGCCGTCCAATACAGAGCTAGAGCAACAGCAGGCTTACGTCGCGATGGATCTGCAGGAGTGGCGACAGATGGATTTACTGGCCGACGACGTGCTTGCCCGCGCGCCTGCCGACCGCAGCGCCAGGCGTCTCGACAGGCTCAGGACGGTCCACCACATGTCCGAGCTGCGCCTCAACGCGAGCAAGGGTTTGCACTCCGATAGCCCCGTCAGCGGGACGCACGACCTGAGCTGGGACGCCACGCTCTATGGCCCACCCGTAGCGGACAGCTGGCGGCTGTTTGCGGGTACCCGCTACGCGCAGAGTAATTTCGATGAAGGCAAAGGCACCAGCCGTCACCTTTTGGGCGGCGTCGAGTGGCGACCACGCGACCTCCAGCTCGAAGCCGAGCTTTCCAGCAACCGCTATCACGGCGAAAACAAGCCGGGCGCTCGCCTCGCAACAACGTACTTTGTGAACGATAGCTGGCAGGTCAGCGGCAGCCTGGAACGCCTGTCGCGCACCACGCCCCTTCGGGCGTTACGCAACGGAATCAGCGCCAACCGGGGTGAAGGTGGGGTGCGCTGGTATCAAAACGAGCGGCGTGAGTACCAGTTCAGCGCCGCCCTCAGCCGCTTCTCCGACCATAACCGTCGCCAGGAATACACCCTCGCGGGCAAGGAGCGTCTCTGGCAGGCCCCGTCCCTGACGCTGGATCTCGAGCCGGGGATCGCCGCCAGTAAAAACAGCCTGCGCGACACGCTCTACTACAACCCGGCGCGGGATCTGTCCGTGACGGCTGCCCTGGCCGTTGACCATGAAATGTACCGCCATTACGACACCCTCTGGAGCCAGCAGTTCGTGGTCGGAGGCGGCAGCTACTGGCAGAAAAATCAGTCCGCTGGCGCCATCGTCCTGCTGGGTTACGGACAGCGCGTTCAGTGGAACAACGTTATTGATACCGGCGTGATGCTGAACTGGGATAAACGCCCTTACGACGGCAAACGCGAGAGCAATCTCTCCGTCACGTTTGACGCGACTTTACGCTTTTAAGGATGAATATGCTGAACACACGTTTTTCCGTGAGCCTGATACTCCTCGGCTGGCTCTGCCTCAGCGCGAGCGTCTGCGCGCAGGCGATCTCGTTCATTGCGCCCAAAGAGAGGCCGCAGCTGGAGGCGAGTAAACCCTGGCCGAAGAACCAGTTTCTGGTCCTGGCCTACCACGACGTCGAAGACGATGCCGCCGATCAGCGCTATCTCTCCGTTCGCACCAGCGCGTTAAACGAGCAGATAAGCTGGCTTTTGCACAACGGCTACCACGCCATCAGCGTGCAGGACATTCTGGACGCGCATGACGGGAAAAAAACGCTGCCGCCAAAAGCCGTTCTGCTCAGCTTTGACGACGGCTACAGCAGCTTTTACACCCGCGTCTGGCCGCTGCTTCAGGCCTGGAACGTCCCCGCGCTGTGGGCGCCGGTGGGCAGCTGGGTGGATACGCCGGCAAATCAAAAAGTTAACTTCGGCGGCCTGATGACGCCCCGCGAGCGCTTCGCAACGTGGGACATGGTGCGCGAGCTCAGTCAGTCCCCGCTGATTGAGATCGGATCGCATACCTGGGCCTCGCATTACGGCATTCCGGCCAACCCGCAGGGCAGCCGCGAGCCGGCCATCGCCAACCGCTTTTATGACAAAGCCACGGGTCGCTATGAAACCGACCAGCAGTTCAACCAGCGGATCGGCGATGACGTTCGCAAAGTGACTGAAAAAATCACGCAGGTGACGGGCAAGGCGCCGCGCGCCTGGGTCTGGCCCTACGGCGCCGCCAGCGGTACGTCGCTCGCTATCGCCAGACAGCAGGGTTACCGGCTGGCCTTCACCCTTGAGGACGGGCTGGGGAACGTGCAGGATCTGGGCAACATCCCCCGCCTGCTGATCGCCGGGAATCCCTCGCTCAAGGCGTTTGCCAGCACGGTCAGCCAGGTTCAGGAGCGCGATCCCGTGCGCGTCATGCACGTCGATCTCGACTACGTTTACGATCCCGATCCGGCCCAGCAGACCCAAAATATCAACAGGCTGATCCAGCGGGTTTACGACATGAAGATCAGCCATGTTTTCCTGCAGGCGTTTGCCGATCCGCAGGGCGACGGTAAGATCAAGGCGCTCTATTTCCCCAACCGTCGGCTGCCGGTTCGGGCCGATCTCTTTAATTTTGTCGCCTGGCAGCTGCAAACCCGCGCCGGGGTAAAAGTCTTCGCGTGGATGCCGGTGCTCTCGTTCGATCTCGATCCTTCCCTGCCGCGCGTGCAGCGCCGGGATCGTCAAACCGGCCAGCTGCGCGAAGCCACCGAGCCCTATATCCGGCTCTCCCCGTGGGACCCGCAGGTGCGCCAGCAGGTGACGGACATCTATGAAGACCTGGCCCGCTATGCCAGCTTCAACGGGATTTTGTTCCATGACGATGCGGCGCTGACGGACGTGGACGATGCCGGTCAGAACACCACGCGTCAGAAAAGCCAGACGCTTATCGGGTTTACCCACGCCCTGAGCCTGGCGGTGAAGCATATCCGCGGCCCGCAGATAAAAACCGCGCGCAATATGTTCGCCTTACCCATTCTGCAGCCCGAAAGCGAAGCGTGGTTCGCGCAGAATCTTGATGATTTTCTGGCGGAGTACGACTGGACGGTGCCGATGGCCATGCCGCTGATGGAGTCCGTTCCGGCAGACGAGAGCGATGCCTGGCTGACGCGTCTGGTTAACGCGGTCGCCGCACGCCCCGGCGCGCTTGATAAAACCATTTTCGAGCTGCAGGCCAGGGACTGGGACCAGAAACCGCAGCGCGCCGTGTCCGACAGCCAGCTTGCGCAGTGGATGCGCGTGCTCCAGCTGAACGGCGTCAAAAACTACGGTTACTACCCCGACGACTTCCTCAACAATCAACCTGATATCTCACGCATCAGGCCTGAATTTTCTTCGTACTGGTACCCTGACAATGACTGATCGCATTATCGCCTTCTCTATTTTATGTCTGGTATTCGGGTTGCCGTTAGGCGTGGCCGCCCTCTTTACCGGCGAACTGATTCTGGATTTTGTGTTCTTCTGGCCGCTGTTCATGTCGGTGCTCTGGATAACCGGCGGCCTCTATTTCTGGTTTCAGCTTGAACGCCACTGGTCGTGGGATAAAGACACGCCCGCCCCGACGCTCGCCGGTGAGCCGCTCATCTCCATTCTTATCCCCTGCTTCAACGAGGGACGAAATGCCCGGGAGACCATCAGCGCCGCGCTGGATCAGCGGTATGAAAATATAGAAGTTATCGCCATCAACGACGGATCTTCTGACAACACCGCGCAAGTGCTGCAGGAGTTGGCGCAGGAACAGCCTCGCCTGCGGGTGATTAACCTCGCGGAAAATCAGGGGAAAGCGCTGGCGCTTAAAGCCGGAGCCGCGGCGGCGCGGGGCGATCTGCTGGTCTGCATTGACGGCGACGCCCTGCTCGACCGCGATACCGCCGCTTATCTGGTGGCACCGCTGATTCAGTACCCCCACGTCGGGGCGGTTACCGGGAATCCGCGCATTCGCACGCGCTCCACGCTGATTGGCCGCATTCAGGTGGGCGAGTTCTCTTCCATTATTGGGCTCATCAAGCGGACGCAGAGGATCTATGGCCGGGTCTTTACCGTCTCCGGCGTCATCGCCGCGTTTCGCCGACAGGCGCTGGCGGACGTCGGGTACTGGAGTCCGGACATGATCACCGAAGACATCGACATCAGCTGGAAGCTTCAGCTGCGCCACTGGGATATCTTTTTTGAGCCGCGGGCGCTGTGCTGGATCCTGATGCCGGAGACGCTGAGAGGCCTGTGGAAACAGCGTCTGCGCTGGGCCCAGGGGGGCGCGGAGGTGTTTCTGGTTAACCTTCGCAGGATCGTGCGCTGGGAGCATCACCGCATGTGGCCGCTGTTTCTGGAGTACGCGCTGTCAACGCTGTGGGCCTTCGCGTACGCGATGACGGTGCTGCTGTTCCTCCTCAGCCAGGTTGCGCCTGTTCCCGCCAGGCTGACCGTGGAGAGCCTTTTTCCACCGGAGTTTACCGGGCTGCTGCTGGGCGTGATGTGCCTGCTGCAGTTCCTGGTCAGCTTGTACATCGAGCGGCGCTATGAACGAAAAGTGGCCAGCTCGCTTTTCTGGGTGATCTGGTTCCCGATGGTGTACTGGATGATCGGCCTGTTCACCACCCTCGTCGCATTTCCAAAAGTCATGCTTAAACGCCAGCGCGCCCGCGCGCGCTGGATCAGTCCGGACCGGGGAAAAGGGAGCATTTAATGAACGAAAACACCTTAATTTTGACCGAGCATCGGCTCTTGCCGCGTCTTTTTGATGCCGCGCTGACGCTGGTGGCGTGGGGAGGATTTCTGTTTTTCCTGTATGCCCGTCTGTGGATGCAGCTAACCGATGAGAGCGACCACCGCTGGAGCGTGATTATCGCGTCCTTTAATACGGTGTTGATCTACCTGCTGTTTGCCGCGATCAACGGCTGGCTGCTGATTTTGTGGTATCAGTACAACCGCCGCCGCACCAACGTGAGACGGCGCCAGCCGGGCTATTTTCACCAGGAGGAGCTGGCCCGCAGCTTTAACGTCTCACCGCAGATCATCTCCGAGATGAGCCAGTACAACCTGCTGACGGTGTACCACGATCAGATTGGCCGCATCATCGATCTGAAGATCAACGAGCAGCAGGAAGAGGAAGAACAGTAACGAAAAGCCCCCGCAGGAGACCCTGCGGGCAGAGGGAAACACAGTATTTTGTAGCAAGGAACATAACGTGACCTGAGCCGTATGTTCCCCCTCACCCCAGCCCTCTCCCTCAGGGGAGAGGGGGCCGTCCGTGCAGGCATTATTTTGTAGGCAACCCTCAACCCTGCGGGGAGATTTTTATAGCGAGTCCTTCACCACAATCAACGGCTCGATATCGCTCTCTTTCTTCACCACCAGCGAGTCATCGCCGCGCAGACAGGTTCCGCCGTAGTTCCCGCCCACGGTGAAGGTGCAGACCTGTATGTACTTGCCGTCGACCTTCGGCAGGCACCACAGCTGCTGGTAGATATTCTTGCGGTCGACAAACTTGCCGCTGGATTTATCCAGCAGTTCGTCCTGAGCGCTGATGAGATCGATATTGCTGCCGCAGCGTCCGGCAATCGGCTTGACGGCATATCCGGTCTGCTTCAGCAGATCGTTAACCTCAAAATCGGTGTCGAGCAGATAACGGTGATTCGGGAACAGCTGCCACAGTACCGGGAGAATCGCCTTGTTGCCGGGAATAACGGTCCACAGCGGTTCGAAGACCAGCACCTCCGGGCGCAGCAGGACGTCAATCAGGCGCACCTCGCCCTCGGGATGTCCGGTCCGAATAGGCACGGCGGCGTATTCTGTTTCGCTGACCTCGCGGATCTGCTCTATCGCCGTTTCCCACGCCCAGGTTTTCCACACGCAGTTGACGTGGCGACCTTCGTCGTCAATCAGCTGCCCGGCGGCATCCCATCTGAGCGCCTCCAGCCCGTGCAGAATTTTGGTCTCGAACCCGGCCTGCATCAGCGAACGCTGAATAAAGAGCGCGTGGTAATCCTCTTCGACATCGTTGTCCTGCATGATGTGGACGAACGGCCGCGCGTGGCTGTGCTTCCACGCCCCGGTCAGCTCTTCCAGCAGCCCTTCCGCCGGGTTATGCCCGTTGCCGCGATAGCCGTTTTTCACCCACTCTTCGAGAATCAGCCCGCCCTCGGTATGGCAGGACGCGGAATCGGCGTTGTACTCGTAGACCTTAATGCCGCGCTCATCCATGCAGAAATCCATACGACCGGTGATCATATGGTGGCGACGCCACTGCCAGGAGAGGCGCAGGCGCGGCCAGAGGATTTTCGGGATGTCGAAAAGCGCCAGCAGGCTGTCGTCTTTCAGCACCTTGTCCGTCGCGTGCAGGTACATCAGGTGCAGTTCGTTGGTGGCCTTGATCAGCTCCTGCTCGGCGCTTTCGGTAATGGTGAAGTACTGGCAGGGATCTTTGTTGATCACATGGCCGTTGGCGCGGATATACGCCTGCTGCAGCGCGTCATTTTCGTTAAGCCATTTTCCGTCGAACTGACGCTTGTTTTTCAGCCGCGCGCCGCTGATTTTCAGCAGTTCGCCGTCGATTTCCGGCTGGGGAATGCTGTGTTCCGCGTCGTCGGTCTGGATCATCCAGCCGAGAATCTCCGTGTCGTTGAAGGTGTCATGGATCGTGTAACACCCGTTCTCCACGCTCAGACGCAGCTCGCGCGTCCACTGCTGCCCGAGCGGCAGCGGGGAGTGAATCACGTTCTGCTCCGCAATTCGAACCTTATCGTCGAGAAGCTGGGTGATCACCGCCACGTGGCCGGTCTCGTGAAACTCGCCGCCCTTTTGCCAGATCAGCAGCGCCCCGGCGCGCGGCGCGCGTTTTGAGCCGTTGGCAAAAGCCTGAAGGGGCAGAATGTTATCGTTCACCACCTGGCGCAAAAAGCGCAGGGAGAAGATTTCCCACGCCATGCCGACGTCGGTAAACACGAAGCCATAGTTGAGAAACAGGAAACGGCGGGCAAACTCAACGCATTGCCACTTGTGGCCCATGTATTCGTTGCCGATATAGCTGCGAAAATCCGCGTCTTCCGGGTATTTTCGCGGGTCCAGACTGCCGTAATTTGAAGAGTAAATCGCCACGCCACCGGGCGCATAGCCTAACAATGTCCCGAATGGCGCATCACTGCTTAACTTTCCTTTACGCATGTATCCAACCTAAAACAGGCAGGCGGCAATTTTTTTAAGGGTTGTCGTCGTCTGCACGTTGTAATTAACCTGACAGAGGGACATTTATCATACACCTGCGCAGCGCATTAACTACATGTTAAACAACCAACATGCCGCGAAATGCCCTGGCGCAATCTCCTGCATGGCTGGCTCCTGCGTCTGGCACACCGGCATCGCGTGCGGGCAGCGGCTGCAGAACTTACAGCCCGGCAGCGCGGACGTGGGGCCAGGAATGTCGCCGCGCAGGGTGGCGTCTTCGAGATTGCGGATACGCGGATCGGGCTGGGGAACCGCCGCCAGCAGCGCGCGGGTGTAAGGGTGCGCCGGACGCTGATACAGTTCATTCGCCGGGGCCACCTCTACCAGTTTGCCGAGGTACATCACCCCAATGCGGCTGGAGATATGGCGAACCATGGAGAGATCGTGGGCGATGAACAGATAGGTTAGTCCCAGCTCCTGCTGCAGATCCTGCAGAATATTCACCACCTGCGCCTGCACCGAGACGTCCAGCGCCGAGAGCGGCTCATCGCACAGCACAAATTCAGGATGCACGGACAACGCGCGGGCAATACTGATGCGCTGACGCTGGCCGCCGCTGAACTCATGGGGGAACCGTTCAAGGTGCTCGTGCTTCAGCCCCACTTTGTAGAGCAGCGTTTCCGTGCGTTCCCGCTGTTCTTCCCGGCTGTAGCCGTGGATCTGCATCGGTTCGGCCACCAGCTGTCGCACCGTCATTCCGGGGTTGAGCGAGGAGTAAGGATCCTGAAAAATCGCCTGCATCCGCTTACGCAGCGGCTTAAGCTCTTTTTCACGGGCGTGGGCAATCGCCTGCCCGGCGAAGTGGATCTCACCCGAGGTGATATCGAAAAGGCGCAGGATGGCGCGCCCGAGGGTAGATTTTCCGCAGCCTGACTCCCCCACCAGGCCAAACGTCTCGCCGGGCTGGATATCAAAGCTCACGCCGTCAACCGCCTTCACGGCCACGCCTTTACGCAGCAAACCGCCGTTGAGCGGATAGTGCTTGCGCAGATCGCGCACGCTCACTAATGGCGCCAGTTGTTCACTCATGCCTGAATCTCCTTGTCGGCCCATAGCCAGCAGGCGGCGCGATGGCCCTCTCCGGCGGTGTAAAATGCAGGCTGTCGTTCACACTGGGGCATGCGCTTCGGACAGCGTTCCGCGAACGGACAGCCCGGTGGCGGGTTAAGCAGGCCAGGCGGCGAACCTTCAATGGGCGATAAACGCTGATTGACCTCATCCGGACGCGGCAGCGAGGCCAGCAGCCCCTGGGTGTAAGGATGCGCAGGGCGATAAAAAATGTCCTCCACGCTCCCCTCCTCCATTACCAGCCCGCCGTACATCACCACCACGCGGCTGCAGACCTGCGCCACCACGCCGAGATCGTGAGTGATCAGCAAAATCGCGGTCCGGGTCTGCTGTTGCAGACTTTTCAGCAGGCGCAGGATCTGCGCCTGAATGGTCACGTCCAGCGCGGTGGTCGGTTCATCGGCGATCAGCAGCTTAGGGTTGCAGGAGAGCGCAATGGCGATCATCACCCGCTGGCGCATCCCGCCGCTGAACTCGTGGGGATACTGGTCGTATCGCCGTTCCGCCCCGGCAATGCCTACCTGTTCCAGCATGGCGATGGCCGCCGCTTTGGCCGCTTTTTTGCTGAGCCCTTTATTGCGCATCAGGATCTCAGCCATCTGCTTGCCGATGGTCAGCACCGGGTTCAGGGCGGTCATTGGATCCTGAAAAATCATCGCGATCTCGTTGCCGCGAATGGCGCGCATCTGCGCGGGCGTTTTCTGCGCCAGATCCTCATTCTGGAAGCGGATGCTGCCGCCGGTTATCCGTCCGTTGCTCCCCAGAAGCTGGATAATCGACTTGCAGGTGACGCTTTTCCCGCAGCCCGACTCACCGACGATGCCGACGAGCTCCCCCGGCTGAACCTGAAAGCTCACGCCGCGCACCGCGTGAACCTCACCCTCCCGGGTGCGGAACGTGGTTTGCAGGTTCTCAAGCGCTAATAAGTTACTCATCGCGATTCGCTCCCGGCTCAAAGGCGGTACGGAACACATCGCCCAGCACGTTAAAGCTGAACACCGTCAGCAGGATCAGAATGCCGGGGAACATCGCCAGCCACGACGCTTCGCCAATATAAGACTGCGCGTTGTTAAGCATGCTTCCCCACGACGCCGCGGGCGCCTGCACGCCCAGCCCCAGGAAGCTGAGCGTTGATTCCATCAGGATGGCCGAGGCGATGTTGAGCGTGGCTGCCACGATAATGGTCGGCAGCACGCCGGGAATAATGTGACGCACGATGATGCGCAGCGGATGCTCTCCCGACGCGCGGGCATAAAGCACGTACTCGCGCTCTTTCACCGACAGGGTTTCAGCGCGCACCAGACGCGACATGTTCATCCACGTCAGCAGGCTGATAATCAGAATGATGTTATCCACGCCCGGCTTGAGGTAAGCATTTACTACCAGCAGCAGGAAGAAGGCCGGAATGGCCATCAGGATATCCACGGCGCGCATCATCAGGTTATCCAGCCAGCCGCCAAAATAGCCGCTCACCGTTCCCACCACCGTGCCGATAAGCGTGGAAAAAAGCATGGCGAGAAAACCGACCATCAGGGAGATCTGGCCGCCATACAGCGCGCGGGTGAAGTAGTCGCGGCCGTATTCGTCGGTGCCGAACCAGTGCGCGGCATCCGGCGGCAACGTGCGCGCGCCGAGCGACATCCGATCCGGATCGTACGGGCTTAACCCCGCACAGAGCGCGGCGACGACGAAAATAAAAAGCACAAACAGAGAGAACTGCGCCGGACGGTTGCGGCGCAGCTGGTGACGAACCTGCTGCCAGCGTCTGCTCATCCGGGTTACCTCAGCGTACGAATGCGGGGATCGGCGAAGCGATAAAGCACGTCGGCGATCAGGTTTCCGACGATCAGCATCATCGACGAGAGCATGATGATCGCCATAATCAGCGGGTAATCCAGCGAGGCGATCGACTGGATCCCGAGCAGCCCCATCCCCGGCCAGGAGAAGACGCTTTCCGTCACATAAGCCCCTACAATCAGCTCTCCGAACGACAGGCCGAACAGGGTGATCACCGGCAGCAGCACGTTTTTCAGCACGTGGCGGAACAGAATGCTGGAACGCGTGGCGCCGTAGGCAAGCTGGGTTTGCACGTAGTCGGCCGAGAGCTGCGAGATGGTGTTGGAGCGGATGTAGCGCACGTAGCTGGAGAGGTTATAGAACGTGAGGGCAATACACGGCAGCACGCCGTGACGCAGCAGATCCAGCCCGTTATCCTCCATGCCGATGGTGCGCATCCCCATGCTGGGGAACCAGTTAAGCTGCACGGCAAAAATGGTGATGAGCAGGATGCCGAACCAGAATATCGGAACAGAAATGCCGATATAGGCGAATAAATTGAGCAGATGATCCAGCCAGCGGTGCTTAAATGCCCCGGCCAGCAGGCCCAGCGGGATCGCCAGCACGATCGCCATCATCAGCGACGCGCCCATCAGCCCCAGCGTGGCCGGAATACGTTCGCCGATCATCTCCAGCACCGGGCGGTGGTAGATCAGCGAATAGCCGAGATCGCCCTGCAGGACGTTTTTCAGCCACAGGACGTACTGCGTGACCAGCGGCTTATCCAGCCCCAGGCTCTGGCGAATACGTTCGATATCCTCCGGGGCCATACGCGGCGTAATGTACGCCGCCACCGGATCGCCGGGCGCGAGCTTGACCAGCAGAAACGCCACCAGTGAAATAAAAAACAGCATCGGCAGCAGCTGCAGCAGCCGACGCGTGAGGAGTGTGTTCACGACGTGCCCTTACCAAGGCCCCGACCTGACGGCCGGGGCAATCACTTATTTCTGATAGATTTTTGACAGATCCTGAAACAGATAGACCGGTTTCGGCTCCGCTTCCTGGGTGCCGCCGAAGCGCTTGTCCACCGCGACGGTCGCATTGGTGTAGGCAATCGGGTAGTAGGTCATGTCGTTCGCCACGGTCTGCTGAATTTGCTTATAGATATCGGCCCGTTTTGCGGCGTCGGTTTCCACTGCACCTTTATCCCACAGGGCATCAAACTGTGGATTTTTGTAGTGCGCGTAGTTATAGGCTTCGTTGCTCATGAACAGCGATTTGTAACCGTCCGGCTCGGAGCCCATGATGTAGCCGCCCAGGTTCAGCTCCCACGCGGTGTTGTTCATATCGAGGCTGCGCTGAGACATGGCGTTGGAGTCCAGCGGCATCAGCTCCACGTTCACCCCAATGCCCTTCAGCGCCTGCTGAATGTAGAGCGCCATGCTCTCCTGGGTTTTGTTGGTGTTCACATACGCCAGGCGCAGCTTGAGGTTGTCCGGCGCGCCGGACGTCTTCAGCAGCTCTTTGGCTTTTTGCAGATCGAACTTGTACTGTTCGACGTCATCCGTCTTGTAAAGCGTATCTGGCGTCAGGAATGAGGTCGCCGGTTTAGCGTAGTCCAGCGAGGTAAACGCGGTCTGGGTGAGCTCGTCTTTGTTGATGGCATACGCGATGGCCTGGCGCAGCGCTTTGCTCTTCATCACCGGCACGTTCTGGTTGAACGTCATATAGGCCAGACGGCCTTCCGGATAGACCACGAAGTCAAACTTACCGGTATTTTTCAGGCGGTTCACGTCCTGCGGGTCAACCATCTTGAGGTTGATTTCCCCGTTTTGCAGCGCAAGGTTGGCGGCGTTGCTGTCTTTGGCGAAACGGTAGGTGACCGAATCAAGCTTCGCTTTGCCGTTCCAGTAATCGTCAAAACGGGTCAGGGCGTAATATTGCCCGGCGCGGTACTCTTTGAATTTGAACGGGCCAGAACCCACGGGCGCATCGTTTTTGCTGCTCTTTTCCAGGTCGCCTTCACCGGCGAACACGTGCTGCGGGATCGGGTAGATTTGTACCAGGGTGCCGGTAAAGGCCGCGCTGACCTGCGGTAGGGTGAATTTGACGGTGCGCTCATCCACCTTGCTCACCTGTACCGGCTTGTCGCCGTAGGTGAACATGCTGCGGAAGAAGCTGTGCTGTTTGGCATCCAGCAGCTTATTGAACTATAAGGGCTTCCCCGGCATGTCAACGCCGGTGTTTACGGTTTCTGTCTGCACTATAGTAAAAAAATAAAGGGGA
>NZ_JASEYI010000019.1:0-99936 GCF_035064085.1 Enterobacter sp. R-1.6.2 | reverse complement strand
AAAGCGTGCGTATTGCCTGAAAACACAACCCGCTACGGGGGAGACTTACCCGAAATCTGATTTATTCAACAAAGCCCCACAAAGGCTACAGATCTTGCCCCTATGATTACCTTATCCGGGAATCGTCCTTCCTTGATAAGCTCATACATTGTCGTTCGACTAAATCCGACTCTTCTCAGAACTTCTGGAACACGGATTAATCTTTTACCTGCGATTTCATTTCTCATTTGCCTTTTCCTCTGTTGTTTCGACAAGAGCTATAGTAGGAAAAATTGAGATCACATGATGCAGATATTGGAAAACAAGATTTTTTTAGAAATTGGCGGGGGATGATTTTCGGGGAAATTGAAAATTTGTGGATTTCGCTGGTTTTGAAAAATGAGGCGCTTGCTTAGCAGCAGCCCCTCACTGGTTTTGAAGCAATGGTCTACCGCTTTCACTCCTCTTTTTCATTCATTCTCATAACATCAGCAACTTTTGTATTGATCATGTCATCGTTTTTACTTAAGTAGACGTTAAAGGCCTTTTCGAACTCACGGTTAAGCACTTTATCGGCAAACGGTTTATCAGTATCTTTGATATTGGAACCACCTCTGATCGACTCTGATGAATCTGGATGTAGAAGACGAGCCAACATCTCATACGAAATTTTGACGTTTTCTCTCTTTGCCCAGAACAGCAAGTCCAACATAGGGATGGTTTGGAAGTTAATCAATTTTTTGATTGTTGAAATCCCGAACGCTTGAGGTTCAGGGAGATCATGAGTCCTACGCCATTCAGGAAGCATACGCTTCATATGCTCTATCACCTCTTCATCTGTGAGCGCTCTGAGGTTAAGTTCAAGATACAGCGGTGTATAAGAATTAAGCTTTTCAATATCGGTCAACCGCCACTGCCCTACATTTGCTGATTTAGGCGAAAGAGCACCACCATCGTTAGGTCCCACACGGGTAAGTATCTTTATATCACTCAACCTATGTGCATATTTCGCCACATCAAATACAGTCATGTGCCTGATATGCCTTTTAGCATCTGCAAGCGGGTTTTCAACGGCTTGTCTTAATGGGTAATCTTTACCGTAAACTGGAGCTGGTTTATCACGTGGGCTTGCCAGCAATGGTTGCCCAGATAAAATCTTGGTTTCGTTATCCAGATGGATTTGACGGTACATCCAGTCGCTTTCATCAATCTCAACAGCAAAATTGTGCTCAGCCATTTCTAACCGGGCAATCACTTCCCTCTTCAGATCGTTGACAGTGATCTCCTGCAACACATCATAGTTACTTAGCTTGAACCATGATTTTGCAGCCTTCATGACTTCACTAGCTTTCATTTTCAATTACCAGTTAACTTTTTTTAGCTGTTTTAACCGACAGAACAATTAGTTGTCCAGTTAACCGTCACGAATACACGTTTGTGACCTAAGGATGTTGCTTGGTTAATCTGTATAGGAAGAGAAACAGGTAGGGGCCTTTCTCAGGCAAGAACTGAGTGTTTAAAATATTTTTTGCGGGAAAAAACCAGATTTTAGATACAAAAAAAGCCCGTTTTACACGGGCTTTTAATGCATTACTTTATGCATGACAGAATCAAAAACATTCTGTAAGTTATTGATTTTGCCATAAAAATGGCGGAAGCGTAGAGATTCGAACTCTAGAACCCTTTCGGGTCGCCGGTTTTCAAGACCGGTGCCTTCAACCGCTCGGCCACGCTTCCAAAGTGAGGCGCACTATAAACATCTATTAGCCCCTTGTAAAGCAGGAATTTTTCTATTTTCACCCACCGGCGTTTGACTGCGCAAAAATCACCCAGTCGCTTGCCGCGCACCGGTCACAGCCCCCTTGTACATACCGTTACACAGCAACGCTCATCCTTTTAAATCGCTCTGGTATAGAATGCCACAAAAATAAACGGTCATTTGTTGTGTAATTGTTATAAATCTGAGTACCCGCAGATTTAGAAATTACTGCCATGCAGTGTTACTGGTTGATGATGAAAATCAAAAATACGCTTTGCTTACATATCCTGATGGCGACCCTGGCCATATTGTTCCTTTGTGTTCACCCGTTGGTGACGAGCTTCAATCCGCCCCTCACCTTCCAGCCGCTGATTAAATCAATGGCGGGCACGCCGAAAGAACAAGCGGAAAAAATTGCGACTATTTCCCATGCCTTAGAAGGGAATGCTATTTTCTTCATTGGCGCGTCTGAGGTGGCCACCTCAGAAGATGAACATTACGCTGTATATAATTACTTTAATAAGCAATTGCACAAACCCGTCGTGGCGTATGGCGATGCGTTCGTCGATGATGAAACGCAATTTTTACTGTTCTCACGTTTTAAAAATAGCCTTAACGCAAACAGTAAAGTTGTTTTGCTTCTGGCTCCTGACAGCTTTTATTCAAAAGGGCTGCCACCGGCTATCTATGCCGATAATTTTCCCGGCTCTATTTTTAATCCGCTGATGAAGGATCCGCAGGCGCGCCCGCTGCTGGTTAATTATTTAAAGCATATTGATAGTAAAGAAATAAGCCATTTAACCTTCGGCCAAATGCGGGTCTTTGGCTGGCACCCCGATCTGATGTGGGACGAGCTGAGCTTCCAGTTTGCCAACGTCTGCACCCTGATAAAAAACGACTGGCTGGCGCTGCTCAACATCACGCCCCAGACGGTACAGCCCTGGCCGCAGCAGCCAGTCGCCCACATTGCCCCCGACTGGGACAAAGAGCTGGCGAATGCGCGCGAGTTAAATAAAAAACGCCAGCAGAGCGCGGCCACCCTGTGGATGGACAAAACGATTTACGAGGAGGACAGTACGCGGCAGCAGTGGGATGACACGCCGGTCGTGCCTGCGCAAATCGCCGCCTTCAGTAAAACCGTCCAGCTGCTTAAGGAACACCACGTGCAGGTGATTGCTATCGTCGACCCGGTTAACCCCTGGGCGCTTTACAATACCGATACCTTCCGCCCGGTTGATAAACAAATAAAAACCATTCTGGAAAAGAACCAGATCCCTTATTTAGATATGTACGCCATGCCTTATCAGAATGGCTGGAACTGGGATCGTTTGCACCCTTCCGAACTGGCCTGGGTTCCTATGATTCGCTTTATTGCACAGAGTTTTAAATGATGAAAATCGCGATCCGTCTTTTTTTACTTTATCTCCTGCTGGCGATCACCATCGTCGCGTGGACCTCTGTCGATGACAGCATGAGTATGCAGCTGCATTTTGAATATCAAAAGTTCTGAGGCCGAATGATGTACAGCTCAGGAATGTTTTTTGTTTATTTGTTTTCATCCGCGCTGGCGTTTGCGCTGGTTAATCGCGTATTACGCCATCGTCTGACCTGGTTATCTGCGCTCTCGGTGTTAACGGCGCTGGGATGGGGATATATATTTCAGGGCGATTATATTGTCCCCGCCGCCGTTTTTTTCAGCTTTTATGTTTTTGCCACGCTTAAAGAGAAGGGATGGTTAAAAACGTGGCAGGCGGTCGTTCTGACATTATTGCCGCTGCTGCTGGTGAAATTACATTTAAATAACCACTGGGGCATGATCGGCCTCTCTTTTATGACGTTCCGCGCGCTGGACGTGCTGCTCTATCGCAGTAAAAAAGAAGGTCAGAATTTCCTGCACTATTTCTGTTATCTGTTTATGCCCTTTATTATCCTGGCCGGCCCAATGTACCGCTGGCGGACGTGGATGAGTGACGTCAGCAAGCCCGTATTTGCCCTTAACCGCGAACAGTTTTTAGTCGCGCTGGAGCAAATCATTACCGGCATTGTCCAGAAGTTCCTGTTTGCCATGCTGATTGATTCCCTTGTCGTGCAGCCCTGGAGCCATAAGCCGTTTACGCTGACCGTGGGCGTGGTGATGTCGATTGCCTACAGCACCTACCTGTACTTTGATTTTGCGGGCTACAGCAATATGGCCATCGGCGCGGGCCGCCTGTTTGGGCTCAGCATTCCGGCAAACTTTAACATGCCGCTTCTGGCAAAGAACCCGCAGGATTTCTGGCGCCGCTTCCACATCAGCCTGTCTGAATGGCTGCGCGATGTGGTCTTTATGCCCATTTATATGAATCTGATGAAATTCAACTTTTTCCGTCAGAACAAAACGCTGGCGCAAAATATCGGTATTTTTTGCACCTTATTCTGCATGGGGGCATGGAATGGACTGGAACGCCATTACGTCATCAGCGGCGCGCTGTTTGGCGCGATTTCCGTCGCTCACAACATGCTGCTGTGGTCAGCCAAACGCAGCCCGGCATTGCACCGCGGCCTGCAGTATCCGGCCGTTGCGTTTTTAGGGCGAATTCTGACGCTGGGAAGCGCCGCGGGATCCCTTTACATCTTTAGTGGAATGTCACCTCTATGAAAAATCACTCCGATCTTCAGGAACTGCAGGATTTCTTACGTGAGGCATTATGCGATCCCGCCTCCCCGCAGCAGCTGGCCATCAGCGGCAGCGACGAAGCCTTAAGCTGGCTACAGCTTTCCGCTGCCGTGACGGACTGGGCGCAGCGCTATCAGCGCTGCCAGCCTGTTGCCGGTACGCCGGTCGTATTGTACGGACACCAGCAGGCCGAGTTCGCCGTGGCGATTTATAGCTGCCTGCTGCACAACATTCCGTACATCCCGGTGGACTGCATCTATCCGCAGGAGCGCCTCCGGGAGATCTGCCATCTGGCCAGCGCCCCTTACTATTACGACGTCGCGACCCGGCAGTTCATCGCCACCGGGGAACCGGGCAAGGTACTGGAGGAGCAGGATCTGGCCTACATCATGTTTACTTCAGGCAGCACCGGTAAACCTAAAGGCGTGCAGATTGGGCGTGAAAGCGTATGGCACTTCATGAAATGGGTCAGCCAGGACTTTTCACTGCCGGAAAAACCAGTCCTGATGAACCACGCGGTATTCAGCTTTGACCTCTCCCTGATCCCTTTGCTGGCGAATCTGGCGATGGGCGGACACATCGTGCTGAACGCCAAAGAGGACATTCAGAAAGAGAACTGGCTGGAGCGACTGAAAAGCAACGCGGTCTCCGCCTGGGTTTCGACCCCCTCTTTTGCTTACCAGCAGCTGCTCTCCCCGCAGTTCAACAGCGAGTATTTGCCCGCGCTCAACGTCTTTATCTTCATTGGTGAAGTGCTCAATAAGGCGCTGGTTAAACAGCTTCGCCGCCGCTTCCCGCAGGCCAAAATCATTAACTCGTATGGCCCAACGGAAGCGACGATTGCGACGACCGTGGTTGAAATCACGGATGCGATCCTGAACAGCGACAGCGCCGTGCTGCCGGTGGGCGTCATGATGCCTGAGAGCAAAATGGAAATTTCCGCCGACGGCGAGCTGATTATCTGGGGTAAAAACGTCATGCGCGGCTATCTCGGCCTGCCGCAGGAGAACGCGGCGAAATTACTCCGTCGGGAAGATGAAGCGTTTCGCGGCTACCGGACCGGCGATCTGGGCTATGAGGCGGGGCTGATCTACTGTCAGGGCCGCAACGACAGCCAGGTCAAACTGAACGGCTACCGTATTGAAATCAACGAGATCGAGAACCGCCTGCTGGCCATGTCCGGCATCAACGAAGCGGTGGTCCTGCCGCTGATGAAATCCTGCGGCAGCGTACTGCGCATTGCCGCGTTCTGCGTGACGGATATGGCGCCGGACACCATCAAAACATCGCTTTCGAAGGTCGTTCCGCACTATATGGTGCCTTCACAAATTATCGTAAAAGACGCTTTGCCGCTGAATCCTAACGGCAAAATTGACCGCAAGCTGCTGGACGCTTACGCCCGCACAAATTAATGACTCCAGGAAAAATTATGGAACAAGAAATTCTCGCCCTGTTCGAAAAAGTGTTATCCCGCAAGGTGGGCTTTCACGATGAACTGATTGAATCCGACATTCTCGACTCCATCCTGGCGGTCGATATGGTGCTGGAAGTGCAGGACGTTTACGGCTGCATGATCCCGCCAACTGACGTGGCGACGGTGCTAAAAACTCCGGCGGACCTGGCCCGCTATATTGAAGAAAACCGCTAACCCGGAAGGCTCTGGAGGCATGCTCCAGAGCCTGTTTTATTGCTGCTGCCCAAATTACCTGCAAGCCCCCTACCGCTGCCTAGCCACACTCCCGATACAAAAAGTTATCTAAAGCGCCATAATTGATAGGTACCTAACTCTTTTGTCAGGAATTCAGTATGCCGCCACGTACCGCCAGCGATCTTTATTCAGAAATGAAAAATATGTCCGTTGAAGAGCGGATCCGCTTCTTCTCCCTTTCGCTGGCGGAAATGCACCGCGAGCTGCAGGAGAGCATTAGCCAGATAGAGTCGATGAAGCAGGCGCTGGAAGAGAGTGAAGAGTACCACCGTCAGCTGGTTGAAACCGCGCAGGATGCGGTGATTACCATCGATCATGCCGGTAACGTTGTGAACTGGAACCAGGCGGCAGAGCGAATGTTCGGCTGGTCAGCGGAAGAAGCGACAGGCAACAGCCTTGGCAAGATGATCGTACCAGAAGCGTTTCGCGAGCAGCACGCACGCGGCCTGATGCGCTTCCAGGCCGGGCAACCGTCGAATATTCTCAACCGCACTATCGAGATCGCTGCGCTGCATCGCACCAAAGGCGAGTTCCCTATTGAGCTCTCGATATGGCCGCATCAGCAAGCGGGTAAGCAAATATTTTCAGCCTTTATTCGCGATATTACCGATCGCAAACAGCGTGAACATATCGCGTGGCTGCATGCAAACTTTGATGCCCTGACGGGTTTACCGAACCGGAGATTACTGGTTAACCGTCTGGAGCTGGCGATCGCCCAGGCTATCGCCCACGATAAAGAATTGGCGCTGCTGTTTATCGACCTCGACCGGTTTAAACCGGTGAACGATCTCCATGGTCATGCCGTCGGCGACGAGCTGCTGCGGCTGGTGGCATTTCGTCTGCAAAGCGTACTGCGCGAAGGTGACACGGTGGCCCGCCTCGGCGGCGATGAGTTTGTCGCCCTGCTCCCCGATTTAACCCCCGCCGATCCCTTACCCACACAAACGGCGGAAAAGGTCAGCGCCGCGCTGGCACAATCTTTTTTGATTAACGAACAGGTGATTACCATCTCCGGCAGTATTGGCATTGCCCGCTTTCCTCATGACGCGGGTGATGCCGATACGTTGCTCAATAGCGCAGACAAGGCGATGTATACCCGCAAGCGGGTAACGCCGGGAGAACGATGATAGGGCTGGCAATGGATGCCTTTAACAGCAATGAAACCAACCGCTTTTACTATTTCTCCTACACTTTAGGAGTACTGTCGGTACGGGAAACAGAAAAAAGCCAACTTAATTAAGGCATTAATGATTCGCTGTGCGCTCAGCCGGGGATCGTTTTGCCTTTAACAGAGGAGTCTGCGGTATGGCATTCGTAACAACGAAAGACGGCGTCAATATTTACTACAAAGACTGGGGCCCAAAAGAGGCTCAACCCATTGTTTTCCACCACGGCTGGCCGCTGAGTGCCGATGACTGGGATAACCAGATGCTCTTCTTCCTCGCTGAAGGCTATCGCGTTATCGCTATCGATCGTCGCGGTCACGGGCGTTCGGACCAGGTGAGTGAAGGCCACGATATGGATCATTACGCGGCCGACGCGTCGGCCGTGGTTGAAAGCCTGGACTTGCGCAACGCCGTGCACGTCGGTCACTCCACCGGCGGCGGACAGGTCGCCCGCTATGTTGCGCAGTATGGGCAACCGCAGGGGCGCGTCGCCAAAGCGGTGCTCGTCAGCGCCGTCCCGCCGCTGATGGTCAAAACGGACGGTAACCCCGGCGGTACGCCCATCGAGGTTTTCGACGGCTTCCGCAAAGCGCTGGCGGCTAACCGCGCCCAGTTTTACCTCGACGTCGCCAGCGGCCCTTTCTACGGCTTTAATCGGGATGGCGCGGACGTTTCACAGGGCACGATTCAAAACTGGTGGCGTCAGGGAATGATCGGCAGCGCCAAGGCCCACTACGAGGGGATTAAGGCATTTTCAGAGACCGACCAGACGGAGGATCTAAAAACCATCACGGTTCCCGTTCTGGTGTTGCAGGGCGATGACGATCAGGTCGTGCCGTATAAAAACGCTGCCCTGCTGCAGGATAAACTGCTGGCGAACAGCGTACTGAAAATTTATCCGGGCTTCCCGCACGGGATGCATACCACCCATGCGGACACCATCAACGCGGACATTCTGGCCTTTATCCGCTCATAACGCCGCGTTTCTTGCCGGGTGGCGCTGCGCTTACCCGGCCTACATTTGCACAATTCAATGCATGAACGCCACCCGAGGGTGGCGTTGTTTATGAGCTTTTAGCGCTTCTGCGCAACCAGTTGGATCATGTTGAAATAAGTCCCGGCGCCCGCGTCCATAATGGGTACCATCATCTCCTGGGCGATCTCGCATTGCATAAACTCATCCCACGCCTGCTGGCAGGTATCCATCTCCCGCACGGTGGTCAGAACCGAACCGGGCTCTTTTTCCCACAGCGCTTTCCACCAGGAGAGCGGATAGAAATACCACTCTGGCGTCCAGAAAGGCTTAACCACCTCCGGAAGATGCGTTTCGCTGTATTCCCCGATAAACCCGGGAACGGCAACCGCAATATGTCCTCCGGGTTTCAGGAAAGGTAGCAGCGTGCCCAGCATGGCGTCATTGTTGCCAAAGTATTGATACGCATCCACGCTCACGATCAGGTCGAAGTAATCATGCGCGAACGGGATCGCTTTCGTGGCATCAACCCGTAGCGGAAAAATTTTTCCGTCCAGACCCCGTTCGCTGAAACGCGCTGCGTTTTCGCTCGGCGTAATCCATAGATCGGCGGCAAAAACCGTGGCGTCATATTTTTCGGCGAGCAGGATAGAAGAGATCCCTTTCCCGCAGCCGAGATCGAGTATGCGCATTCCTAGATCAATCTGCAGTTGAGCAACCAGCTCCTCGGTAAGCCGCATGGCGTTTGGGCCCATCATGGTATCGAGCAAAAAAGCGCGGTCGTAGCTATCTGTGTAAGGTGTATTCATCACTTATCCTTAGCGATTATCCAGCTGGGCGCGAACGTTGTTCAGCCCGGTAGTGTTGATGCGGTAAGGCTGCCCGTTCACGGAACGGATCAGCTTTTTGGTGCGGAGTTTTTTAAAGACGCTAAGCGTGCAGTCGCTCAGCACCAGCCCTTCACGGGTGTAGCACTCTACGGAAGTGACGCGGCCAGAGCTGTCGCGGACGTGCACAATACGTCCACCTTTGGCGAGAACGTGTAAGGTGCGTTGTTCCTGACGGGATAAATTCATACTGGAAAACCTGTGTAATCATCATGCGTAAAAACGAGCCCACACCCGCAGGTGCGCGCATAAGGTTTAAGCGCAGCGATAACCAGTCCGTCCTGAAAAGGGCGGGAAACTGATTATCTGATGAAAACATTCTCCAGCATCAAAGCCTCGGTAAGAGATAGCAATATATTTACGGGATGAATGATAACGCCTGTTTTTTACAGGGAAATAGCAGAGTCTTAAAAGTGTGAGGCGGATCGATCCTAAAAATCGTGTTTAGTCAGTTTTACTGCCAGACTGGGATCCCCTGATGGACACTGACTGGAGCTTTTTTATGCCTGATAACTATACCGTTGTTGAGACCGTCCCCACTGCAGAAGCGTTTTGTCGGCTGCGCGAAATCTCGGGCCTCAGCCCTCGTCCTCTGGAGGCAGCCCGGAAAGCACTGCCTGGCAGCTGTTACGGCATGCATATTCTTTATGAGGGTAAACCAGTGGGTATGGGGCGAATCGTGGGGGACGGTGCGTTGAATTTCGATATTGTCGATGTCGCCGTTGATCCCCTTTATCAGGGGAAAGGGCTTGGCAGAGTCATTATGGAAACGCTTGTAGCCTGGCTGGATACCCATGCCTGTAAAGGGGCCTACGTTTGTTTAATGGCGGATGTGCCTGAGCTTTATGCAAAATTTGGTTTTACGCTCGTTCGCCCGGAAAGCGAAGGAATGGCCAGAATCTGGTGACAGACAAACTCGCGTTAAGGCAAAAGAAAAACCCCAGGTTAACGAGTAACCTGGGGTTTATATCTGGCGGAAGCGCAGAGATTCGAACTCTGGAACCCTTTCGGGTCGCCGGTTTTCAAGACCGGTGCCTTCAACCGCTCGGCCACACTTCCTAAGTGAGGCGAACTATAAACACCTCACCGCGAGCTGTAAAGAGTGGCTGCACTCGTTCGCTGTAAAAATAGTCAAAACGTGTTTAATCGGTTGAACTGACGACACATCGACGATTTTATCAGCACAGGCCTAGTGTTTTTTGATGTACATGTCTTTCGTGAAATAGTACCCCAGCTTATCCGGCGTAAATCCGCCTACCCACGGTTTCACCAGGTGCGTGCGGACGTAGTGATAAACCGGAATGGCCGGCACATCACGCCCCAGCAGATCTTCCGCCTGCTGGTAGAACTTACCCCGCTCTTCCGCTGATTTGGCTTTTGCGGCATCGAGCAGCGCGCGATCGTAGTCCGGATTGCTGTACTGGCTGGTGTTTTCGCTGTCGCCCGTGCGGAAGTTATTCAGGAAGGTCGCCGCATCGTCGTAATCGGCAATCCACGCATACCGCACCGCGTCAAAGTTGTGGGTGTGCATGGTATCCAGCATGGTTTTCCACTCCTGGTTTTGCAGCTTTGCCTCCACGCCAAGGTTTTTCTTCCACATGGAGCTGGCCGCAATCGCGATGCGCTGGTGCGATTCAGAGGTGTTGTAGAGCAGGTTGAAGCTCAGAGGATGGCTGGCGTTATATCCGGCCTCGTTCAGCAGCTTTTTCGCCTCCGCGATGCGCTTGTCCAGCGGCCAGCTGGCGTAATCCGGGTTCTGTAACTTCACGCCGCCAATATCCGGCTGGCTGATGAGCCACGCCGGTCGCTGCCCCTGCCCTAATACTTTTCCGGCAATGATGTCTTTATCCAGCGCCATGTTGAGCGCCTTACGCACGCGCGCGTCGTTGAACGGCGGCCGGGTGGTATTGAATTCGTAGTAATAGGTCGCCAGCTGAGGTGAAACGTCCAGCTCGCTGCCCAGGGTCTTCTTGAGCTGGGCAAACTGGTTAATCGGCACCGTGTACACGATGTCAATTTCGCCCGCCTTATAGCGGTTCACATCCGAGGCTTCGGACGTGATGGGCAGGTAGGTGACTTTGTTAATCACGGTATGTGCGTTATCCCAGTAGCGCGGGTTGCGCTCCGCCACGATGCGTTCGTTGACCACCCACTGCGACAGCTTATACGCCCCGCTGCTGACGAAATGCTCCGGTTTGGTCCACTTATCGCCGAAGCGGCCAATAAGCACTTTATCCACCGGCACCAGCGACGGGTGCGCCAGCATCGCGAGGAAGGCCGCGTTTGGCTGCGTGAGCGTCACTTCCAGCGTAGTGTCGTTAATCGCTTTTACGCCCAGCGTATCGGGCGCTTTTTTTCCCTGAGCAATATCGGCCGCGTTGACGATATGCATGTTGCCCGGATAGCTGGCATACGGCGAAGCCGTTTTCGGATCGATCAGGCGCTGCCAGCTCCAGACCACATCCTCAGCGGTAATCGCCGTGCCGTCACTCCAGGTGATGCCCGGACGCAAATGGAACGTCCAGACGGTGTTGTCCTTGTTCTCCCATTTTTCCGCCAGTCGCGGTTGGACTTCTCCTGCCGGGGAGACGCTTACCAGCCCTTCGAATAAATCACTGATAATATTGAATTCGACATCGCTTTCGACTTTATGCGGGTCGAGCGAAGCCGGTTCACTGCCGTTGTTTCTGACCAGTTCCTGTTTGTCGGCCAGCGCGGTTCCTGTCGGCACGTTAGCCGCCCAGGCTGCCGTGCTGGCGCACAGGATCCCTGCGGTTAACAAAGAAAGCGTAAAGTGAGTGCGTGTTTGTGGTTTCATTTCCTTCGCCTTATAGTCTGTTTTATGACGATCCGGAAATAACTCTTAGCGTTCGAATGGTAATAACGCAATATTTTTCAGTAACCTATAAGAGCTTGATCTGGTAAATTGTCGCAAACCGCTGTTCATACTGGCGAAACGGATTTCTGCAGAAGAAATAACCGCCTCCAGCGCTAACGTGCTGAGTAAAGATGGGTAAAACCACTTTGAGACTGGCGTGCCGTTTCCTATTCTTTCCACTAATTACATCTGTCATAAGAGAGTGACTCATGGATCGTATAATTACTTCTTCACGCGACCGCACATCGCTACTCAGCACCCATAAGGTGCTGCGCAATACCTATTTCATGCTCAGCCTGACGCTGGCTTTCTCAGCGATCACCGCCACCGCCAGCACCGTTCTGATGCTGCCGTCTCCGGGGCTGATCCTGACGCTGGTGGGTATGTATGGTCTGATGTTCCTGACCTACAAAACCGCTGACAAGCCCGTCGGCATCCTGTCCGCGTTTGCTTTCACCGGCTTCCTGGGCTACATCCTGGGGCCGATGCTGAATGCGTATCTGTCTGCCGGTATGGGCGATCTTATCGGCATGGCGCTGGGCGGTACCGCGCTGGTGTTCTTCTGCTGCTCGGCCTACGTGCTGACCACGCGTAAGGACATGTCCTTCCTCGGCGGTATGCTGATGGCGGGTGTTGTGGTAGTGCTGGTGGGCATGGTGGCAAACATCTTCCTGCAGCTGCCTGCCCTGCATCTGGCAATCAGCGCCGTGTTTATTCTGATTTCTTCAGGCGCGATCCTGTTTGAAACCAGCAACATCATTCGCGGCGGCGAGACGAACTATATCCGCGCCACCGTGAGCCTGTATGTGTCGCTGTACAACATCTTCGTCAGCCTGTTGAGCATCCTGGGCTTCGCCAGCCGCGATTAAGCACAACGGATACGAAAAAGGAGAATGCCGGTGGCATTCTCCTTTTTTTATGCCTTAATCTTCACGGCAAATGTAGGTGGGATAGAGCCGATCCTGAATCATCCACACGGAAGAGGAAAGTTTGGACAAAGTGATATAGTAACGCGCCCCCGGACGCGCAAAGCTCCCCCACAACGCATCGGGCGTATTGTCATTATGTCGACGCAAAGTGTTCTTATAGGTTAACATAATGACATGGTCATTCGTTCGCCGCTCCCACGTAAAATTCACGTCGCGATCCACAATCATCTCTTTCCCTTTTATCCTTGAAGCGCCTTTATAGGTTGTTAAGCCGGTACCATCCGCTCGTACATAGAACTGAGCTATGGCATTTACCTTCACTTCGCTTGGTTTTCCCTCATTTCGGGTAAAATTAAATTCTGTAGTACAAGCCAGGACATCTTGCGTATCGTTTTGGGAAGGGGAGAAAGCTACCACCAGTAAGCTTCCGACCATAGCCCCCCCGAGTCCAAACAGGAGTTTTGTTTTCATTCTTCGGGACCACTTTTATAACGAATACTTTTGCACGGGCTGCTTTTATTTACCGGACACGCCCCAATAAAAATCTCATCCGCAGCAGAAAGTGTAAGCCGTTCACTAAAATAATAAATATCGTATTCCTCCTGTTGGCACATGACATTATTTTCCTCAAGCAACCTTGATATTTTTGACATTTTTAATGGCCGATCCTGTTCGTTGATAAACCAGAATCGACAACTTCCGATTTTTTCATTAATTGCTTTAAGTTCTACGGGCGCGATGACGTAATGTAAACGATATAATAAAAACCCAATTCCTATAGTTGCAGCAGTGAGCACGAAAAGACCTGCCCGTCTTGTGAGACGAGCCCGACTCCATATTTGCGATATTTTACTGTTGAGCGATACGGGAATCGTTGTAGGCTCCGGGTCGGATACGCAAAAAAGCAGCTTTGGGTGGCTAATAACTTCTGCATCAAAACGAAAACCATAACGTGGCAAGGTAACAATCATCTCCTGACACTCACCCAAAACCTGAAAACTCTTACGTAGCTCACTCACCGCCTTATTAAGATTATTGCCTGATGGGGTAAAGCCATATGCTTCCCAGACACGTGTAATTAACTCCTCCCGGCTTAGATCGCATCCTTTATTACGAATGAACTCCTGTAAAAGCCGGGCAGCGGGAGCCGAGAGGGTTAATACCGACTCTGGTTGTCCGACCAGGCTAATTGCGTGTGTCTCTGGATTAAATAATAACGAATTATTGCATATAAAAAACATATTTAGTTCTCAGGTTATGCCACCTGTCTTTGTTCCACTCGAAAGTACAAAAGACATAAAAACAGCCCTGATTCGATTAATTTTTGAGCAGGTGTATTTTTTTCCAACATACACGATTGCGGCATTTAATATTAACTATACATTCTTTAGACCACAAAATCAGGATAAAAAACTGTATATCTCAAGTCAACTAATACAAATTTTCACAAGATGTTGTTCTGGTTAAAGTTTCTCTGCCCTGAAGCGATTCATAAGCAGACGGCCACTGGCAATAAACCACTCAGTAACCAGAGCAGACAGATGTTGAAATTTAAATTTGTAAAGAAAAGGCCCTACGCTTTTTACGCACTCGTACTATCACTGTCATTTTTCTCAGAAATTTCAGTGGCTAATATGAGCGTGTACCCGATGGAACTGAATGTAGATAGCTCCGGAACAGCGCAAATAACAGTGGCGTCGAAGAGCGATGATATTCAGTTCATTCGGGTGAAGCAAAAGAAAATTCTTAATCCCGGAACACCGCTGGAAAAAGAGATCGATGTTCCCGCATGGCAGGAAGGTGGCATTGTCGTCACCCCTGAAAAGTTTGCCCTTTCAGCGGGCGCCATGCGCGTGGTTCGACTGGTGTCTCTGGTTCCTCCCTCAAAAGAGAGTACCTGGCGCATCTATTTCGAAGGGGTCAACCAGCCAGACAGCATTGCCCTCAGAGAACAGGGTCACTCTGCTGCCTTAGCGAAAATAGGGGTAAATATTATCTGGGGTGCGTTGGTGCACATCGCGCCCGCGGAAAATCACATCTCATTGGCACTGGATAGAACTCACGGCTCCTTAATAAATAAGGGCACCCTGCGCGTACCGCTAAAAGAAATCGGTATATGTGATGAAAAAGATAAATGCCACTGGCTTAAAGAAGAGGCAACAATTTATCCGGAGACGGAGCGAAACTTAAAAAGTTTTTCGCAACCACAGGGCATTAAGTACAAATTCCGCTACTTCAACTGGATAAACAAAACCACTGAAGAAGCTGAGTTACCCGTCGTGGAATAACACGACATCTGTAGTCCTAATGTGTTTTTTTAAAGCGCTATGGCGCTCACTTGTAAATATGGAGATATCAATGCATAAGTTTATTAAACCTCTGATGATCGTTGCCTCGATGACAGCATCTCTGAACGCAATGGCCATTCAGAAAGATATTACTATCAATGCTAGCGTCGATTCGCAGCTGGATATGACTCAGGCCGACAACACACCACTTCCGTCCAGTATCGATATGCAGTATCTGCCTGGCAGCGGGTTGGTAAGTTACCGTTTAAATACCAAAATCTGGTCTAACTCCGCCACCAGCAACGTCAAGGTTCGTCTTGTCAGCGCAGCCAAACTGACCAATACCGATGGTAACCAGAACATTCCAATGACCGTTATTCTTGGCGATAAAACGCTCAATACGACTGACACGGTGTTTACCGGTACGGAGCTTTTCCCGGGCACTGCTGAAAACGGTTCAGCCGTATTACCGCTGACTCTTTCTCAAACGACGAAAGGTATGCTGAAAAGCGGGCAGTATAGCGGCGTTGTGAGCCTGATGTTAACGCAGGCAACTACAGCATAATTCACTGTTACACAAAGGAAATACCATCAGAGGGATCTTTCCCTCTGATGTCAGGATGATGTTGAGGCTCACTTATGGCTTTTCACAGAAGTACTCTCCTTTTTGTTTCTCTATTACCCGCATCAATTCAACTTGCCTGTGCAGAAATGGCAATCCCATCTGGGTTTGAGGATCTGGCAAAAACTCAGCGTCTGTGGACGGAAGTCAGCCTGTATGGAGAATCACTTGGTCTTTTTGAAATAGATACTAATCTTGAGACGGTCACCTTTATCAGACCGCAGGCGCTTATCGCCGCCGTTAAACGTCAATTTAATGACGATCCAGCGCTTCTTGCCTCCGTAAGCAATACGCTGGCTGCACCGCTGCCTCGCAACGGCAACCTCGCCTGCAGTAGCAACGGTTCAGCGCCAGGATGTGATTATATCAATACCCGCCGCGCGGCAATTATCTATGACGAAAATAACGCACGCATAAATCTATTTTTTGATAAGCAGTATTTGCCAAAACGCACAGCGGGAAGTCAATGGTATCAGCCGACGCACGGCAGCGAAAACGCACTTATTCATCAGCAAAATATTAACTTTGTTGCGGACAGAGTTTATCAGTCGGCCACCGTTCAAGGTAGTGGTGCGCTGGCGGTTACAGATGACGGTTATTTCAATCTCGACTGGGCCTGGCTTGGGCAACGATCCCACCATCAGCAACAGCAGAATGTCACCGTCAACAATGCCTGGTATCGTCAGGACATAGGCCGTGAACACTATATTCAACTGGGGGAGATGGACACCCGCGATTTATTCAGCAACACCGGGGGAAATATTTCTCTCAGCCAGCTTCCTTTGGGGAAAATACGTGGGCTTCGCGCGGGTTCGACCCGGGCATGGATCAATCCGGTTCAGCTTTCGCACGGCACGCCACTCACCGTTCTTTTGTCCCATGACGCCCGCATAGACGCACGTCGGGGAGAGCAGTTGCTGGCCAGCTTTTACCTGAACGCCGGGGCGCAAACACTGGATACCCGTTCGTTCCCGGAGGGCAGCTACACCGTCACTCTGGCAATCTATGAAAATAACCGTCTAACACGCACTGAACAAGTTCCCTTTACTCGTACCGGTATAACCCCGTTTGATCGCATCGAATGGTTTATGCAGGGTGGTGAAACTAATAACGATGGGCCAGATGAATCACGTTCTGCCGTAGCACAAGCAGGGATTCGCCTGCCTCTCACACCGACACTGGCCCTGTCCAGTGGCGTCACTGCAACAAGTGAGCGCCGTTTTCTGGAAAATGCCGTTGACTGGAGCCAGGGTTTTAATTCAGGGCCGATTGATGGGGTGCTTAGCACACGTTTTAGCTACCTGTACGGCAGCAATGGAGAACGAGGAAATATCCAACAGGTCAGCTATAACGATGGTTTTTCCCTGAGTTTTTATCGTAACGCATTATCAGCAGATAGCTGCGATAACAGAAGCCAGGGATTCGACGCTGTTAACGGTTGTTACCGTACGCTGTCGACACTGTTTTCCGTACCTCTCGGATCGTGGTATGCCAGCCTGGGCTATTCCGATAACCACAGCGAAGGACGTTACGTCTACCGCCGCGAGCTTTCTCATTATGACGATCGTTACGACGAAGGTCTCCCCTGGGAACAGGTTTATATGACACGCTCTCACTCTCGTGCCTGGCAGGCGGGGCTGAGCAGCAGTTTTAATATCCGTGGCCTGAATATTTACGGCAGCGCCAATGTGTTTAAGCGCAACGACGACTCACGCAGTGGCAGCGACAAAGGCGGTTACTTGAGCTTAAACCTGTCTCTGGCAAATCCCCCTCAAAGGGAGACCTCAAGTTATACCTCTTTGGGGGCTACCTGGCAGGGGCAGCAAAACGAAAAAAACCAGCTCAGCTATAGCGTAGCGCATAACTGGTACGCAGACGCACGTGGCGAGAACGAATACGGTCTGAGCGCATCCGGAATCAACAGTAATTCGCTTAACGCATCGGCATACACGCGACAAGGAGGGCGTTTCGGTAATGTCAGCCTGATGTTCAGCGACTTCTGGGACAGAAACGCGCGCAGCCACACTCCGAGCGGAAGCGGAAATTACAGTTCAACATTCGCGCTGTCGCGCTCCGGGTTGTGGCTTGGCCGCTGGAGTGATGGACGTCCAGCATCAGCCGTTGCGGTTAACGTCTCTACACCGGAAGAAAGCGAGACATCCCGTGTTGCCGTCTCGCTGGATAACGGCGGTAGTGCGGATATCCCAACGAACAGCCAGGGGTTGTTCACCGTACCGGGCTATCGACAAACGACGCTGACCATTAACGAATCCCTGAAAATTTCTCACGGTGCCAGCAGTGAAATCACACAGGGGTCAGGGAGCAGAACGGTGTTTATGGTGCCCGGGAAATTGCTTCATAGAGACGTGCACACTTCAGCAAGCTACACCTGGGTTGGACGGTTGACAGATGAACGTCATGTCCCGCTGACGGGAGCCGTGCCTATAAATGTCAATGGCTGGAACGATCTGGGACAAGGGGGTTTTAGCGCACAAAGCGATGTCCTTCTCCACCAACTTTATATGGTTAGCCAGCAGCAGTTTTATCAATGCGCGCTTAACGTCAAGAGTATGCGTGATGTGGTGCGCTATGTCGGCACCATAACTTGCCGGGGAATGACATTTTCCGCTCTGCCAGAAACGGTTCAACAGCAGGCGCAGTTAATGCTAACCAGACATGGAAAGGCGGTTGACGCCACGGTAATGAATACTGATAACGATGTAAAAGGAAAATGATGAACAAACAGATTTTACTTTCGTTGCTTGCCTGCCTCTGGGCAGTGAAATCGCCAGCAGCGCCCCCCGCAGACAAAAACACGACTGTCAGTCTGAGCTTCGATCGTACAGCGCCACCCAACCGCTTTTATATCTGGAACCAGGAGTCAGCCGGTTATGATCCTCTAACCCCCCAAAAATGGGGAATGAACACACTCACCTGTTTATCGACCAACAACCCTCAAGGGGGCTGTCGTACGAATCAATACTCGGTGGAAGATAACCCATCGCCGCCATATGCAATTAGTGTGCAATTTACCCATCTGGCGACAAACAATAAGGTGGAACTAAAGGTATACGGTGAGAAGCATATGTTTCTCCGTAAAAGCGCCATCACCCTTGCGAGCTATGTTACCGATGGGTCCTACAACAGAGCAGACTGGGATCGCGAACCTTATTTTGATTTTTATATTGTCGGCAGTGAATTGAGCAAACTGAATCTCTCCGGTATCTGGTCCCAAACGTTAATACAGAATGTTAGGTTATGGAATAACGGGAGTTGTGGGGGACTTCCGGTTAGCTTGGGATGTGGTGACACCAACCTCGCTAAATGGTCTGCAGAAATCAAGCTCGAAGTTGTCGATACGGGTAATCAACAAATTTACCTGCCAGCCTTCCCGCATTCAACCCCTGTCGTCAATCTAAACCTGACTAACTTTCCTGGCAGACCAGGAGGAAGTGAGATCAGCGGTGAAACCGGGCTCGATATGTGTCTTTACGATGGTAACAGCAGCACCAGTCGTCGCCTCTTCCTGCGCTTTGAAGACGACGGGCTGGAAGCAGCAGATCGCGCTGCTGGGGCATTCTCCATCCGCAGGCGCGGCGGAAGCCAGACGGAACCGAGAGACCGTCTCGATTACCGGGTTTCGGTGATCCATCCTGTCACGGGCGCCACGGAAACGGTAACAAACGGCACTACCGTCGTCTGGGAGGGGGTGAATGACCCTAAATATCTTCGGCAAGTGATCCTGCCAGGTGGGCGTGAAACAGTACAGTGCGTCCCCGCACCTATCATTCTGACCACGCCGTCGTTTTCCGCCAGCAGCAAAAATGCCGGGGATTACACCGGCACGCTACGCGTTATCTACACTCCCAGTACGTTATAAAGAGACCGCCGTGAATTACATCATTCTTGATAATAATCGTTTTTATGCCGAGGGGCTGCGCTACGCCCTTCTTCGCCGTAACGCTCAGACGCTGGTTGAGAGCGACACGGTAAAGTGGCGCCGTTCGCTGTTGGCCTGCGACACCCTCGTTATCCGTTGCCGATTTTCCGTCACGGGGGCACATCTGGCGCTGGTCGACATTCTGCTCCAGTTGGAGGCCAGGCGCTGGGCAGGAATGGTATATCTGGTGTGCAATGAAAAAGGTTGGGCGCTGGCTACCCATCTGCGTAAGCGGTTTGCCACGCTGACCTTATATATCATTGATGACAGAATTGCCGTCGCGGATGCGGCGTATTTGCTTGCTAAAGAGCCTCGCCGGATTCGCAGCCTGAATTGTTGCCTTACAGGCATGGAGTTTAACGTTCTCGACAGGCTGGTTAACGGACAATCGGTAAGGCATATCGCGCATATGACACAAATGAGTGAAAAACAGGTATCAACGTATAAATGCAACGCGCTGAAAAAGCTTAATGCCAACAATCTGCTGCAACTGCTCCTGTAGGGCACGGCTTATCCTTCGGCGGCTTTTTTGCTACACTGTCGCCGTTTTTTTCACAGACGACAGAAGATTATGTTCATTTTTGCAGGCCAGGAAATTGAGACCGATAGCGAAGGCTATCTGAAAGATACGACGCTCTGGAGCGAGCCGCTGGCGGAGAAAATTGCGGGAAACGAAGGGATTACCCTCTCCCCCGAACACTGGGAAGTGGTGCGTTTTGTTCGCGAGTTCTATCTTGAATTCAACACCTCTCCGGCGATCCGCATGCTGGTTAAAGCCATGGCCAATAAGTTCGGCGAAGAGAAAGGCAACAGCCGCTATCTGTATCGTCTGTTCCCGAAAGGCCCGGCAAAACAGGCCACCAAAATTGCCGGCCTGCCTAAGCCGGTGAAGTGTATTTAATACCGAATCCCGAAGTTTACGTATTCGCGCCCGGGTTGATGCGGTTCCGTTAAGACCTTATCAACCCGTGCGCTGCGCGGCCCACCCGCTTTCAGCCACGCCACCAGCTTGTCGACCTGCTCCGCTTCGCCGCAGGCGACCACCTCAACGCTGCCGTCGTCCCTATTTCGCGCGTATCCCGTGAGCCCAAGCTCAACCGCTTCGCGCTGGGTGCTGTAGCGGAACCCCACGCCCTGAACAACGCCGTGAACCCAGGCAATGGTGCAGACTTTTGACATTTTTCTTCTCCTTAACGTAGCGTTTTCGGCAAACAGCCATAGTGCTGCCGGAAACGGGCGGTGAAACGAGAGCTGGAAAGATACCCACATTGTAATGCGATTTCACCAATCGGTAATCGGGTTGACTGGAGCTGTGACAAAGCAACGGCCATCCTCACCTCCTCCACGATCTGGCGAAAACTCTGCGATTCTTCACGCAAGCGTCTGCGCAGCGTCGGCACGCTTAAGGCCAGACGGCTGGCAACGTCCTGCGCGGTCCAGTCTCTGGCGGGCGACAGCATAATGAACTGCCGCACCTGCTCGGTCAGGTTACTGTTGCGCTCAACAAGCAGCGGACCCGCCACGCCATCGTGCAGCAGGGCCAGCAAAAGGCCGAAAGCCTGATGCTTTTGTAGCGCCTCCGGTAAATCCTGACGCACGGCGTGCAGCAGATTGTCCCACATAAACGCCAATCCCTCGCTCAGCGGGGCGCAGAGCGAATGCAGCGTCGTGCGCGGCCAGGATTTCAGGTAATGCGCCTTAAACTCGGCGACGATCTCCGGGGATAACATCAGCAAATCCGAGTGAAACAGACCGTTTACAGGCTGATTGATAATCTCCATCGCCGTATTGGCCGGGATAATAATGAGCTCATCCCGTGTCGCCTCCAGGCGGTTATCATCCTGAACTATCACCTTAGTGCCGTGAGTGATATGACAAATAGCCGGAAAAAAGAGCTTAACCTGGTGCAGGCGATGCATTTTGCTGGCAGTCACTTCACCCGCGGTAAGATGGTTATGTCGAAAATGAAACTCCTGCACCCTGCCATCCTTATCTGCTGTAGGTTGCTGTTAACTGAGCCTTTGCCAGAACGTGACTATTGAGCATAAAACCGACCAGCGCGCCGCTGGCATTGTTGTCGACGGGCAGTTTATCCACGTCCAGGGCCCAGACGGTAATCTGATAGCGGTGAGGCTTGTCCCCTTCGGGTGGACATGCGCCGCCGAATCCAGAATAGCCGAAATCATTACGCCCCTGCACAACGCCGGCAGGTAATTTCTCGCCGTTCGGGTTACCGGCGTCAGCGGGCAGCGTCATTGTCTTCGCCGGAATATTGGCTACGGTCCAGTGCCACCAGCCGCTGCCGGTAGGCGCATCCGGGTCATATACCGTGACGGCAAAACTTTTCGTACCGGCAGGCGGATTTTTCCATGCCAGCTGCGGTGAGATATTCCCACCGTGGCAGCCAAACCCCTCAAATACCTGCTGTTGCGCCAGTCGCCTTTCGCCGGAAATATCCCGGCTGGTGACGTCGAAAGGCGTTGTTGCTAAAACCTGAAAACTCATCGCCGCCAGAGCGGCTATTGCTATCACACTGCGCTTTTTCATGGGTGCTCCCTCTGCTGTACCGGAAGCCCCACTCTAAACCCAGCGGCAATATCGTAATGTGCCTAAGCGATTTGATTTTGTGCCGAAACGCTCAACGGTATCCGCAGATGATTGCGCCTTGCTGAATGTGGTAATCTACGCGCCATTTCCTGAAATCGACAGAACAGCAAATTATGAGTGTACGTTTAGTGTTAGCCAAAGGGCGCGAGAAATCATTACTGCGCCGTCATCCCTGGGTCTTTTCCGGCGCGGTTGCCCGTATGGAAGGCAAAGCCAGCCTCGGTGAAACCATTGATATCGTTGACCATCAGGGGAAATGGTTAGCGCGAGGCGCCTACTCACCAGCGTCCCAGATCCGCGCTCGCGTCTGGACGTTTGATAAAGATGAAACCATCGACATCGATTTCTTCGTTCGCCGTCTGCAGCAGGCGCAGCAGTGGCGCGACTGGCTGGCAAAACGCGACGGGCTGGACAGCTACCGCCTGATTGCCGGTGAGTCCGACGGCCTGCCTGGCGTGACCATCGATCGCTTCGGTAACTTCCTGGTGCTGCAGCTCCTGAGCGCCGGAGCGGAATACCAGCGTGCAGCGCTGATCAGCGCGCTGCAAACGCTGTTCCCGGAATGCGCCATTTACGACCGCAGCGATGTGGCGGTGCGCAAAAAAGAAGGCATGGAGCTGACTCAGGGGCCCGTAACGGGCGAACTGCCACCGGCCCTGCTGCCGATTGAAGAGCACGGCATGAAGCTGCTGGTGGATATTCAGGGCGGGCACAAAACGGGTTACTACCTCGACCAGCGCGACAGCCGTCTGGCTACGCGTCAGTACGTTGCCGACAAACGCGTGCTGAACTGCTTCTCCTATACCGGCGGTTTTGCCGTTTCGGCGCTGATGGGCGGCTGTGCTCAGGTGGTGAGCGTGGACACCTCGCAGGAAGCGCTGGACGTGGCAAAACAGAACGTCGAGCTCAACAAGCTGGACTTGAGCAAAGCGGAGTTTGTCCGCGATGACGTGTTCAAGCTGCTGCGTAAATATCGCGATCAGGGCGAGAAGTTCGACGTCATCGTGATGGATCCGCCGAAGTTTGTGGAAAACAAAAGCCAGCTGATGGGCGCGTGCCGCGGGTATAAAGATATCAACATGCTGGCTATCCAGCTGCTGAACCCGGGCGGGGTTCTGCTCACCTTCTCCTGCTCCGGCCTGATGACCACAGATTTATTTCAGAAAATCATCGCCGATGCCGCAATAGATGCTGGTCGTGATGTACAATTTATAGAGCAGTTCCGTCAGGCAGCCGATCACCCCGTGATTGCTACCTACCCGGAAGGACTGTATCTGAAAGGGTTTGCCTGTCGCGTCATGTAACTTGAAAAGAGAAATATTGCCCGCACATAACGTGTAAGTCGTATTTCCCGGGAGGTGACTATGATTGCCAGCAAATTCGGTATCGGCCAGCAGGTCCGCCACACTTTGCTAGGGTATTTGGGTGTGGTCGTGGATATCGACCCGGAGTATTCCCTTGATGAACCGTCAGCAGACGAGCTGGCGGTGAACGCAGAGCTTCGCGCCGCGCCCTGGTACCATGTGGTAATGGAAGGTGATGATGGACAACCCGTTCACACCTATCTGGCCGAAGCGCAGCTGAGTAGCGAGCTGCAGGAAGAGCATCCGGAGCAACCCACAATGGATGAACTTGCTCAGACTATCCGCAAACAGTTACAGGCTCCGCGCCTGCGGAACTAAGCGTGTAAAAAAAGCCCGATAACGGGCTTTTTTTTATTACTTCGCCAGCCCCAGACGGGGGATGTCGATCGCCGGACAGCGATCCATGACGACCTTCAACCCCGCATCCCGCGCCAGCACGGCGGCCTGCTCGTTAATCACGCCCAGCTGCATCCACAGCGTTTTCGCCCCTACGGCGATAGCGTCCTGCGCCACTTCCCACGCTGCCTCGGAATTACGGAAGACATCGACCATATCGATTTTTTCCGGCACGTCCGCGAGCGTGGCGTAACCCTGCTGACCCAGCAATGTTTTCCCCGCCACTTTTGGTGAGACCGGGATAACGTGATAGCCCTGATCGAGAAGGTATTTCATCACCCGATAGCTGGGACGATCGGGTTTATCGCTCGCGCCCACCAGCGCAATGGTACGCGTGGATGTCAGAATCTCGGCAATATCGTTCTCTTTCATGGTTTTTCTCCTAGCTTTTTTAAAAGTGTACGCCAAACCGCACATCTCAACCATCCATCCCATACAGATGCATGAGGGCAAAATGGCGAAATATGTCTATATGTTAGTAAACGTGATTATCGAAAAATTTAGATACATTAATGCGGCGACAGGATTTCTGACGGGAGCCTTCTATGAAAACCGGTATTGCCACTGCCCTGATTGCGTTAGTGATGCCGGTCTGCGTTTTTGCTACCACGCTCCGGCTCTCTACCGACATTGATCTTCTTGTACTGGACGGAAAAAAGGTCTCCAGCTCGTTATTGCGCGGTGCAGACAGCATCGAGTTAGATAACGGGCCGCATCAGCTGGTCTTTCGGGTAGAAAAGTCGATCGGTCTGGCTAATCACGAGCAACGGATGTACATCTCCCCGCCGCTGATCGTCAGCTTTAATACCCGGCAAATCAGTCAGGTGAACATCACCCTGCCTCGCCTTGAAACGGAGAAGGAATCTGCGGCCTTCGACGCTTCACCCCGCGTTGAACTACTGGACGGGAATGCGATGCCGATTCCGGTGAAGCTGGATATTCTGGCGTTAACGACCTCGCCGAAAGGCCCGGATTACGAGGCCGCGACCCAGACCTATAACAAAGCGGGAAAACGCGCATCGCTTCCGCAGTTTGCCACCATGATGGCGGACGACAGTACGCTTCTATCCGGCGTCTCTGAACTGGACGTTATTCCACCTCAGTCCCAGACGCTGACGGAACAGCGCCTAAAATTCTGGTTCCAGCAGGCCGATCCCGACACGCGGGCCCGTTTTTTACAGTGGGCAAAACAACAACCTTCATCATAAGCCACATTTTTTACGCCTTTCTCTTGCAGCGTCAGACGGTTCCCGTCATCGTGTAGTCAGTTAACCTGATGGATATGATTATGGAACTGACAACACGCACGCTGCCTGAGCGCAAACACATTGCTCTTGTGGCGCACGATCACTGTAAACAAATGCTGCTTAACTGGGTTCGCCGCCATCAGCCTTCGCTGGAAAAGCACGCCCTGTCGGCGACCGGCACAACCGGTAACCTGATCCAGCGCGAAACGGGTCTGCAGGTGAATGCCATGCTGAGCGGTCCGATGGGCGGCGATCAGCAGGTCGGCGCGCAGATTTCCGAAGGGAAAATTGATGTGCTGATCTTCTTCTGGGACCCGCTGAACGCGGTTCCGCACGATCCGGATGTTAAAGCGCTGCTGCGCCTGGCGACGGTGTGGAATATTCCGGTGGCGACAAACCTGTCGACGGCGGATTTCATCATCGAATCGCCGCAGTTTAACTCGCCGGTTGATATCCTTATTCCGGACTATCAGCGTTATCTTTCCGACAGACTGAAGTAGCTTTTTTGCCGGGTGGCGGCTATGCCTTACCCGGCTACAAAATCTTGCCTGACATCGTTATGGCTTACGCGCCACCGGCACATCAATACTCTTCAGGATATCGACAAACACGGATGGCTCCTCTTTATTGAACAGCAGCCACACGCGATGCCGCGCGCGGGTGATGGCCACATACAGCAAACGCCGCTCTTCGGCATCCGGGAAATCTTCCGGCACCGGCAGCAGGGCCTCTTCCATCACCGACTCGCGGGCCGGGGCCGGGAAACCGTCGCTGCCCTCTTTCAGCCCCAGCACAATCACATAGTCAGCCTGCTGCCCTTTGCTGGCGTGAATTGTCATAAATTCAAGCTGCAGTTTCGGCCAGCGGGTGGCGGCTTTTTCCAGCGCCGCGGGCTTAAGGTGATGGTAGCGGGCCAGCACCAGAATACGTTCATCGGGCTTCGCGTAGCCGCTGAGCTTGTCCAGCAGCGGCTCCAGCTGGTCATCCGCCAGCAGGGTGACCGCTTTTTTATCCCCTGGGCGCAGGCTATTGAGTGGCTTGGCCAGCTGATGCGGGTTCTGCTGGATAAAGCGGTTGGCGATCTCACCAATGCGTGAATTGAAGCGGTAGGTGGTGTCCAGATCGCTGCGATCCCCTTCGCCAAAATAGTGGTGGAACGCGGTCGTCAGGGAGAGCTGCGCCCCGCTGAAGCGATAGATGGCCTGCCAGTCGTCACCCACCGCAAACAGCGACGTATGTTTATTTTGCGCCCGTAGCGCCGAGAGTAGTGCAGCACGCTGCGGAGAGATATCCTGGAACTCATCCACCAGAATGTGTTTCCACGGGCTGACAAAACGTCCCTTCTCAAGAATGATGATGGCCTGATGGATCAAACCGGAGAAATCGACGGCATTTTCCTCTTTCAGCGCGTTTTTCCAGGCTTTCAGCAGCGGAGCCATCAGCTTGACCCGTTTCGAGAACAGATCGCGGATCGCCTCCGGCGCGCTTTCAATCATCTCTGCCTGCGTTCCACCGTGCATTCGCATCAGGCTGACCCAGCGGTCAAGTCGCGAACCCAGCCGACGCGCCAGTTTGTCATCCTGCCAGAAGCTGCCCTCTGGCACCTCCCAGCCGAGCTCCTCCTCCAGCCACTGACGCCACCCTTTCGCCTGCGCCTTTTTCTCACTGCACTGCTGGCGCCACGCTTTGATGAACAGCGCCTGACGCGCCTGCGCGTCGTTTTCCAGCTTACTGATGGAAGGCACTTTTTTACTGCCCTGCTGAATAATATGCAGCGCAAGGGCATGGAAGGTTCTGGCAGTGATATCCCGCGTGTGCAGACGTTCCTGGATACGTTCGTCCATCTCCTGAGCAGCCTTGCGGCCAAAGGCCAGAAGTAGTATTTGAGCGGCTACCGCTTCTCCGGTCGTCAGCAGCCAGCCGGCACGCGCCACCAGTACCGACGTTTTACCGCTACCGGCCCCCGCCAGCACCAGCAGCGACTGCTCGCCATTGACCACCGCGCGCGCCTGGGCCGGATTGAGCGGTGAAGATTCCACCGTACTGAAAAAGTCGGCGTATTGGGTGAGCATAGCGTCCGTCCAGGCCTGGTTATGGGCGAGACGGCTTTTATCCTTATCATTCAGCCAGGCCTGACACTGGCGCCAGGCGTCGCGACAGTTGTCAAACTCGTCGAGACGCGTCACGGAGAGCGGCAGCGCCGAGAGTGCCTGTCGGATCTTTTGCTGCAGCCCGGCGGTCTGCTGACGGGTCAGCCACGCGTGCTGTGCGTTGCTCTGCGCGATATCGTCCAGCACCTGCTGCAGCACCTGGGCGGCAATTACGCTCATATCCTGGCTCCACTGCTGCCAGAGTGCGTTCAGGTGATGATGGAAACGCTGGGTTTCCGACCACTCGGTGCCGTGAAGACGCACGACTTTATCGTCAGGCAGAACGAACTCCAGCTCGCCCCACACCAGCCCGCGCTTACAGTGGATAGCCAGAAGCTGATTAAACGGAATAAGGTATTCGTGGCGTTCCCCGGAGACTTTCACCCCGGCATTAAGGAGAACCACCCTGTCGTAAGGGTGTTGCGCCAGGCGTTTGCCTAACGAGGTTGCTTTCAGTTCCATGTTCCGCCAAATCCACGAAGAGATAATTTACCTGACAGTTTAACTGCCAGTTTTAAGGTGCTCCAGCCTAAAAAAACGTTACAATCATTGGGCGTTAATTTTATCGAAAGGAAGTGAGGGTTTATGCGTACCGTTCTGAATGTGTTGAATTTTGTGCTGGGCGGTTTTGCCACCACCCTTTCCTGGCTTTTCGCCACGCTGGTGAGCATCGTCCTGATTTTCACGCTTCCCCTGACCCGTTCCTGCTGGGAGATCACAAAACTCTCCTTAATCCCCTACGGAAATGAAGCTATCCACGTTGACGAGCTCAATCCGGAGAGCAAAAACGCCCTGATGAATACGGGCGGAACCCTGCTGAACATTCTGTGGCTGATTTTCTTCGGCTGGTGGCTGTGCATCATGCATATTTTTGCCGGTATTGCACAGTGCATCACGATTATTGGTATTCCGGTGGGGATAGCGAACTTTAAGATCGCCGCTATCGCCCTTTGGCCCGTTGGTCGCAGGGTTGTTCCGGTAGAAGTGGCCCAGGCGGCGCGTGAAGCAAACGCGCGTCGTCGTTTTCAGTAAATAAGGACCGGCCGCGTTTATGCTAAGCCCACTGCTTCGCCGTTATACCTGGAACAGCACCTGGCTATACAACGTCAGGATATTTATCGCGCTTTGCGGCACGGTTGCACTGCCCTGGTGGCTGAATGATGTCAAGCTCACCATTCCGCTTACGCTGGGGGTAGTGGCCGGGGCGCTGGCGGACCTGGACGATCGTCTGGCCGGGCGCTTACGTAACCTGGTCATTACGCTCGTCTGCTTTTTCATTGCGTCAGCGTCCGTTGAGCTGCTTTTCCCGTGGCCCTGGCTGTTTGCCCTGGGCCTTACGCTCTCAACCAGCGGGTTTATTTTGCTGGGCGGCCTCGGGCAGCGCTATGCCACCATCGCGTTTGGTGCATTGCTGATCGCTATCTACACCATGCTGGGCGTTTCCCTCTATGACCAGTGGTACCAGCAGCCGGTTCTCCTGCTGCTGGGCGCCATCTGGTATAACCTGCTGACGCTAACCGGTCATCTGATCTTCCCGGTTCGCCCGCTGCAGGATAACCTTGCCCGCAGCTTTGAGCAGTTAGCCCACTATCTGGAACTGAAATCCCGGCTGTTCGACCCGGATATCGAGGAAGAAAGCCAGGCTCCGCTCTACGATCTGGCGCTGGCAAATGGCCAGCTGGTCGCCACCCTTAACCAGACAAAAGCCTCTCTGCTTACCCGTCTGCGCGGCGATCGCGGTCAGCGCGGAACGCGAAGGACCTTACACTACTATTTTGCCGCCCAGGACATTCACGAACGTGCCAGCTCCTCGCACGTTCAATACGCGGCCCTGCGCGAGAAGTTCCGCTACAGCGACGTGATGTTCCGCTTCCAGCGCCTGCTGTCCATGCAGTCTCAGGCGTGTCAGCAGCTCTCGCGCTCCATTCTGCTGCGTACGCCCTATCAGCATGACCCCCGCTTTGAACGCGTATTCAGCCATCTTGATGCGGCGCTCGACCGCGTTCAGGCCAGCGGAACGTCACCGGAGCACATCAAAGCGCTGGGCTTTCTGCTGAACAACCTGCGGGCGATTGATGCTCAGCTGGCGACCATTGAGTCCGAACAGGCGATGGCGCTGCCGGGCAGTGAGGTGGAAAATCAGCTTGCTGATGACAGCGTGCACAGCGTTAGCGATATGTGGCTACGGCTGAGCCGTAACTTTACGCCGGAGTCGGCTCTCTTTCGCCACGCGGTAAGAATGTCGCTGGTGCTGTGCGTGGGGTATGCCTTTATCCAGATAACCGGGCTGCACCACGGCTACTGGATCCTGCTGACCAGCCTGTTCGTCTGCCAGCCAAACTATAACGCCACCCGACACCGTCTTGCGCTGCGTATTATCGGCACGCTGGTCGGCGTCGCGATCGGCCTTCCGGTGCTCTATTTCGTGCCCTCCGTTGAAGGTCAACTGATTCTGATTGTGATCACCGGCGTGCTGTTCTTCGCGTTTCGCAACGTGCAGTACGCGCACGCCACCATGTTCATCACGCTGCTGGTGCTGCTCTGCTTTAACCTGCTGGGTGAAGGGTTTGAAGTTGCCCTGCCCCGCGTGATCGATACCCTGATTGGCTGTGCGATTGCCTGGGCTGCCGTCAGCTTTATCTGGCCGGACTGGCGTTTCCGCAATTTGCCGCGCGTGGTAGACAGGGCAATGAACGCCAACTGTCGATACCTTGACGCAATCCTGGAGCAGTACCACCAGGGGCGCGATAACCGCCTGGCTTACCGGATAGCCCGTCGCGACGCGCACAACAGTGATGCAGAACTGGCCTCCGTTGTCTCTAACATGTCAACGGAGCCTCGCGCCACGGCGGAGATTCGTGAGACTGCGTTCCGCCTGCTCTGCCTGAACCATACGTTCACCAGCTATATTTCGACGCTGGGTGCCCACCGTGAGAAACTCACCAACCCGGGCATTCTCAACCTGCTCGATGACGCCGTCTGCTACGTTGATGACGCACTTCATCACCGACCGGCCGATGAGCCGCGCGTTCAACAGGCCCTGGATGAACTGGCTCAACGCATTGCGCATCTTGACCCAGGAAACGACAGCAAAGCGCCGCTGGTTCTTCAGCAAATAGGCCTGCTTATCGCTCTGCTGCCTGAAATTTGCCGGCTGCAACAGCAAATCGCTACCTGGAGGAGTGATTCTCCTGTGGCTCAGGCAGCGCATTAAACCACTCCGTCAGCTCCCGGCGAATGCCTGCCGGGAGTGCCGCCTCATGCAGCCCCTCGATAGCCCCTTCCAGCGCGAAGAGAACTTTAATACCGAGCGCTTTGTTTTTTGCCCGCATCTTCAGCCAGCTCGCTCTGGCACCCAGCGCCCGCAGCGTTTCCTCATTGGTGATGCCAGCTTCAAAGAGCAAGACTTCAAGCTGAAAGGTCAGGTTTGGCAGATCCTTGAGTCGGTTTCGTTGATGGCGCTGATAGCGCTCTTTTCTTGCCGCACTGAGCGCAAACGAGGAGAGCTGAAGCAGCCGCTCCCTGTCCTGCCATAATCCGTCATCCACACGATAATAGTTGAGCAGCACAGGGCGGCCTCGCTTCATCAACGTCAAAAAAGAGGAGGCATTTTTTACACAGTATTTCGCACTCTCCTCACAGGCGCGAAGATAAAGCTCTCCGTCTGACACCATGGCAAAAACCGCATCATCCACCGCCAGGGTATAGCCTCCAAACAGCGCACGATGATGAATCTCGCCCAACGGGGAGAGGTATTCCTGGGATTTATAAATCCGTTCATAAGATATCTTTTTCATGATATTTCCCTTCAAAATCATAAAGTAACAACGAAATTTCTTACTAGCGGATCCGTTAGCAGGAAAATAGGCAACTTATTGCCGATGAGCAAGATGATTTTTCGAGGGACATCAACATTGAATGAATTTTGCGAGTCGCTTTCCGAAAATGAGGTTGATCTTTATGCATACAGGGGTTACTGTATATCCATACAGTAACTACAGGGCTGGAATGAATATGCACACTTCAGGCTATGCAAATCGCTCAACCTCTCTCTCTTCTACCGCAGGCAATGTCGCGCAGAATTCCGTCGAGCGTGTTTCCACGGGGCTAATCAGTGAAGTGGTTTATCGTGAAGACCAGCCCCTGTTGACGCAACTTCTGTTGTTGCCGTTATTACAACAGCTTGGTCAGCAATCGCGCTGGCAGCTTTGGCTCACGCCTCAGCAAAAACTGAGCCGTGAATGGGTTCAGTCCGCAGGCCTTCCGCTTACTAAGGTCATGCAAATTAATCAGCTCCCGCCGTGCGATACCGTTGAGTCGATGATCCGCGCGTTACGCACCGGAAATTACAGCGTGGTGATTGGATGGTTACCGGAAGAATTGACGGAAGAGGAACATTTCCGTCTGACTGAAGCAGCCGAAGAAGGGAATGCGATCGGGTTCATTATGCGTCCGGTTCGATCGGATTCTTACCGCAGAGGACAACTTTCTGGGCTAAAAATTCACTCAAATTTGTATCATTGAGTGAAATTAAGATTTTTCCTGGAATTTTTTTTGACCACAAGATGGCATTAAAGTTCCCGGTCTGAAAATTGCGGCAAGGCTTGTCTGGTGCGGTTCTCCTTAATTTTATTGCACAAAATTCGTTCGAAAAATGTTAAATAATCGGTATACGGAACTTTTTTTTTCATATGCCTGACGGACTTCACACTTGTAAGTTTTCAGCTACGTTGTAGACTTTACATCGCCAGGGGTGCTCGGCCTAAGCCGAAGATATCGGTAGATTTATATTTGACCACGCCCCCCGGTGAAGGATTTAACCGTGATTCTCTCCTGAGACTTTCATGGCGAATTTTGGATGATAACGAGGCGCAAAAAATGAAAAAGACAGCTATCGCGATTGCAGTGGCACTGGCTGGCTTCGCTACCGTAGCGCAGGCCGCTCCGAAAGATAATACCTGGTATGCAGGTGGTAAACTGGGCTGGTCTCAGTTCCATGACACCGGCTGGTACAACAGCAGCCTGAACAATGATGGCCCAACTCACGAGAGCCAGCTTGGTGCAGGTGCGTTCGGTGGCTATCAGGTTAACCCGTATGTTGGTTTTGAAATGGGTTACGACTGGTTAGGTCGTATGCCATACAAAGGCGACACCATTAACGGCGCTTTCAAAGCACAGGGCGTTCAGCTGACCGCTAAACTGGGCTACCCAATCACTGACGATCTGGACGTGTACACCCGTCTGGGCGGCATGGTATGGCGCGCAGATTCCAGCAACAACATCTCTGGTGACAACCATGACACCGGTGTTTCCCCAGTATTCGCTGGTGGCGTTGAGTGGGCTATGACCCGCGACATCGCTACCCGTCTGGAATACCAGTGGGTTAACAACATCGGCGACGGCAACACCGTTGGTGTTCGTCCAGACAACGGCATGCTGAGCGTAGGTGTATCCTACCGTTTCGGCCAGCAGGAAGAAGCAGCTCCAGTTGTTGCTCCAGCGCCGGCTCCAGCTCCAGAAGTACAGACCAAGCACTTCACTCTGAAGTCTGACGTTCTGTTCAACTTCAACAAAGCGACTCTGAAACCAGAAGGTCAGCAGGCACTGGATCAGCTGTACACCCAGCTGAGCAACCTGGATCCTAAAGACGGTTCCGTAGTGGTTCTGGGCTTCACCGACCGTATCGGTTCTGACGCTTACAACCAGAAACTGTCTGAGAAACGTGCTCAGTCTGTTGTTGATTACCTGATCTCTAAAGGTATCCCAGCTAACAAGATCTCCCCACGTGGTATGGGCGAATCTAACCCAGTTACTGGCAACACCTGTGACAACGTGAAAGCTCGCGCTGCACTGATCGACTGCCTGGCTCCAGATCGTCGCGTAGAGATCGAAGTTAAAGGCATCAAAGACGTTGTAACTCAGCCAGCGGCATAAGTTATCGTCTTATAAAAAAACCCCGCCATGCGGGGTTTTTTATTGTCTGAAGAAAAGAAAAATCTATTTTTTACCCAACAGAGCCTGAAGGTCGTTCTTCAGCGTCGACATCTGGTTGGCGTACTTCTCTTTATGTTCGGCATCCTCAATCAGCTGCACGATGGTTTCCGACAGCGTTTTGCCCCGTCGTTGTGCCAGCCCAGCCAGGCGTTGCCAGACAACGAACTCCAGGTCGATTGATTTTTTGCGAGTGTGCTGATGCTCAGCATTAAAATGCCGTTTGCGTCGCGCGCGGATAGTTTGCTTCATCCGGTTTAACAACGCGGGATTGATGTGTTTCTCGATCCAGCCGTTAACCTGTACCGGTTCATTTTCGAGGGTCAGCAAAATATCCACGGCTTCTTGCGCAGCGCTGGCTTCGACGTAGCAGGTGATCAGCTCCCCTTCACGGTGCTTTTTGACCAGGTACTTCCATTTCCAGCCGCTTTCGAGATTTTCCAGTTGTTGATATTTCATTGCGATCTCAGTGTTACCACGTAACTCTGTTCAGAATATCAGTTTTTTAGCAATCTGCTGAAAAGAAATCATATCCTGTGAGTGAATGCAGCCAATCGCCCTGTCGAAATCCCCAATCCTGCTTGGGTACAGCCCCCCGCTTACGGTATACTCCACGCTTTTACATCTGACTAAAAAACATCAACTTTGACCATTACGAAACTTGCATGGCGTGACCTTGTTCCGGATACCGAAAGTTACCAGGAACTGTTTGCACAGCCCGAACTCGCAAAAGAACACGAATTCATCCTTAGCGATACGCAGCCTCGTTTGCATTATGCGCTGGAGCAGGTGTTAAGCCCATGGGCAACAGCGCCCTTCATGCTGCTCAAGGCCCCGGAAGAAGCGGAATACCTGACGCTGCTCGGTGATGCCGTGCGCCAGCTGAAGCCGGAAGCGAACGCAGTTTTTGGCGGCCAGTATCGTATTGCGGGACATGATGTCACTTTCGAACCAACGGCGCAGACCGATGGCCGTTTTGCCGTTAAAGGCGAAGTGATTACCGCTAACTGGGTCGAGGCGGAACAACTCTTTGGTTGTCTGCGCCAGTTTAACGGCGAACTTTCGCTGCAGCCAGGGCTGGTTCATCGCGCAAATGGCGGTGTTCTCATCATCTCACTGCGTACCCTGCTCTCGCAGCCGCTGCTGTGGATGCGTCTGAAAACTATCGTCAACCAGCAGCGTTTCGACTGGGTCGGCTACGACGAGTCTCGTCCTCTGCCTGTCTCTGTTCCGTCTATGCCGCTGTCGCTGACCGTCGTGCTGACGGGCGACCGCGAATCGCTGGCGGATTTCCAGGAAATGGAGCCAGAACTCGCTGAGCAGGCGGTGTATAGCGAATACGAAGACAACATCCAGATTGCTGACGCCGACGATATGGCGGAGTGGTGCCAGTGGGTGATGGCCGTTGCTGAGCGTTTTGCGCTGCCAACCCCTGCGGCTGACGCGTGGCCGGGCTTAATCCGCGAAGCGGTACGTTACACCGGAGACCAGGAAACGCTGCCGCTTTGCCCGCTCTGGATCGGCAAACAGCTGCGTGAAGTGGGTGTGATTAGCGGTAACGGGACGTTCACCGGAGAACAGCTCACTCAGATGCTGGCTCAGCGTGAGTGGCGAGAAGGCTATCTTGCCGACCGTATGCAGGATGAAATTCTGCTGGAACAAATTCTGGTGGAAACCGAAGGCGAACGCGTCGGGCAAATCAACGCCCTGTCGGTGATTGAATTTCCTGGCCATCCGCGCGCATTCGGGGAACCGTCCCGTATCAGCTGCGTTGTGCACATTGGCGATGGCGAGTTCACCGATATTGAACGAAAAGCCGAGCTGGGCGGCAACATTCACGCGAAAGGCATGATGATCATGCAGGCGTTTTTGATGTCAGAGCTGCAGCTTGAGCAACAGATCCCCTTCTCCGCCTCGCTGACGTTTGAGCAGTCCTACAGCGAAGTGGATGGTGATAGCGCCTCTATGGCCGAGCTGTGCGCCTTAATCAGCGCCCTGGCGGAAGTACCCATCAATCAGAACATCGCGATCACCGGTTCGGTGGACCAGTTCGGTCGTGCCCAGCCAGTGGGAGGCCTCAACGAAAAAATTGAAGGCTTCTTCTCCATCTGTCAGCAGCGCGGTTTAAACGGCAAACAGGGTGTGATTATTCCTGCTCCCAACGCACGCCATTTGAGCCTCAGTCAGGATATTCTGGATGCAGTTGAGCAAGAGCAATTCGCCATCTGGGCCATCGAAGGGATTGAGGATGCGCTACCCTTACTGACAAATCTGGTTTGGGATGGCGAAGGGCAAACTACCCTGATGCAGACTATCCAGGAGCGCATAGCTCAGGCGACGCAGCAGGATGCTCGTCATCGTTATCCATGGCCGTTACGCTGGCTGGGCTGGTTTAGTTCGAACTGATCGGACTTGTTCAGCGTACACGTGTTAGCTATCCTGCGTCCTTCACTAAAATAAGGCTTACTGAGAACATGGTAGATAAACGCGAATCCTATACAAAAGAAGATCTTCTTGCCTCTGGTCGCGGTGAACTGTTTGGCGCTAAAGGCCCACAGTTACCGGCCCCGAACATGCTGATGATGGACCGTGTCGTGAAAATGACCGAAACCGGCGGCAACTTCGATAAGGGTTACGTAGAAGCAGAACTCGATATCAACCCGGACCTGTGGTTCTTCGGTTGCCACTTTATTGGCGATCCGGTAATGCCTGGCTGTCTGGGCCTGGATGCCATGTGGCAGCTGGTTGGCTTCTATCTGGGCTGGCTGGGCGGCGAAGGTAAAGGCCGCGCGCTGGGCGTGGGCGAAGTAAAATTCACTGGCCAGGTTCTGCCTACGGCGAAGAAAGTGACCTATCGTATTCACTTCAAGCGCATCGTTAACCGCCGCCTGATTATGGGCCTGGCAGATGGCGAAGTGCTGGTCGACGGTCGTCTGATCTATAGCGCAAGCGACCTGAAAGTTGGCCTGTTCCAGGATACTTCAGCTTTCTGATCGTGCTTTTGGCACCCACAGAAAGGCGAAACCTCCGCATTGCGGAGGTTTCTTTTTTGAAAGAGACGTTATCAGGCTATGAGTGCCCTGTCGCCGATGGCTTCTCGCCAGCCTCCAAGCCATTGTGACCTTTGATTTATCGTCTGATAAGGACACATTTCTTTAGAACGTCCAGCGATGCCGGCCTGATAACCACGTTGATGAGCCCGTTCCAGGCGATCTCGTTTCTGTCTCTTCATGCCTCGTTTCCCTCATTCTTTTGTCTGGTGGAAAGAAAACAGTGTCTGCACTCAATGCACAGGCACAGATAACGAATACCCCGAATTAGTCGCATCGTCAATGTTCAAAATTCATACGGGTGTCATATTTGTGAGCTAGCCGGAAGTTCATTTGTACAAAAATTGTGACGTGGCACAAGTAACAAACTGAACTGAAAACGAAAAAAAACCGCAATCAGCAACAGGCCAACTGCGGTTTTTAATGATGAATTTTACTTATGGCAGCCGGGAAATTTCCCTTGCGATGCTGGCCGACTCCTGTGCCCAACCCTGAGCCAGAACTTTCACCATTTCGTCATAGCCATCTTTCTGCTGCTTCAGCTCCAGATGGAAAGGACGCTTAATCAGCTGCCCCTGATGGTTCAGCAACCACTCCCCGCTAATCACCACCGCACCGTCATAGCGGCCGTGGAAGCCCGTTACCGTGACGTTAAGCGTATCCTGGTCGTTACCCAGCGGCTGCGATGCGACAACCCAGCCCGGAAGCTGGCTGCCCAGATTGGCCACCAGCGTGTTACGCAGCTGCTGATCCAGCGGGCTGGCCCACAGGTTGTTCGTCGCAATCACGTATTTAACCTCGCTGGTCTGATAGACCACGCCGTTTCCTGCCAGATAATCCGGCACGGTAACCTGCTCAACCCACAGCTGGCGGTTTCCCTGGCTGGCCGTGCTTTGTCCACCGCTGTGTGTAGACACAGGCAGCTGATAGTAGCTTTTATTATCTACCCCTGAACTGCACGCCGTTAACAGCAGAGCGCCAACCATCAATAGCCACTTTTTCATTCTTTTGCCCTCTTCGGCTCAGGATCCTTTTTATCTTTCGCTTCGAACACCAGCGCATTGCTCTTCTCGTTGAGCGTTTTCAGCACCGGCTGCAGTTCACGCAAGACCTGATCAAGACGCTGCATATCTGCCACCATCTTGTTGTACGCCGCTGAACCCGGCTGGAAGCCCTGCATACTGCGGTTCAGCTCACGTAGCGTTTTCTGCATATCCTGCGGCAGCTGCTGCATGCTCTGGCTCGCAGTGATCTTGTTGATGTTATCCAGCGTGGTTTGCAGGCGACGCATCGTTGCCTGGCTTTCGCTCAGAGAGTTCGTCGCCGCTTCAATCATCGGATTCAGTGGCAGATTGTTGATCTTATCCAGCGTTTCCATCAGACGCTGCTGGATCTGAGCCAGACCGCTGCTCACCGTTGGGATGATCTTGTAGCCACCAAATTCACGAATACCGGTAATCGGCGGTGCTTTCGGGTAGAAGTCCATATCCACATACAGCGCACCGGTCACCAGATTACCCGTCTTCAAGGAACCTCGCAGACCACGGTCCATCAGTTGACTGATATGGGTGGCAATATCCTGATTCTCGCCAATCTGGTTAAGCAGACGTTCCGGCTCGATGCGGATCAGTACCGGAATACGGTAATCATCGTCAAGCATCTGGCTCAGGCCCGGAACAAAGAACGGAACTTGCCCAACCGTACCAAGACGAATACCTCGGAACTCAACGGGCGCGCCCGGCTGCAGGCCGCGGACGGAATCTTTGAAGAACATCAGGAAGTCGATGTGATCGGTATAAAGCGCGTCCTGAATGCTTCGCTGATCGTCAAAGAGTCTGAACGCCGTTTTCTCGGCAACCGGCTGCCCCAGATCCTGCCCTTCCGGCACATCAAAGCTCACCCCGCCGCCAAACAGCGTGGTTAAGGAACCCATTTCTACGCGCATCCCCGCCGACGTAAGATCGACCGCGATCCCGCTGTCCTTCCAGAAGCGAACGTTGCTGGTCACCAGACGATCGTTTGGCGCATTGATGAACAGCTGATAGCTGATGGTACGCTTTTGCGCATCGAAGGTGCTGGTTTCAACGGAACCGACGCGGTAGCCGCGGAACAGTACTGGATCACCCGCAGTGAGCTGACCCGCTTTTTTGCTGTCGAGGATCACGCGGATACCCTTGGCATCAGGCGGCGCAAGCGGCGGTGAGTCGAGAAGCTGATATTGCCCAGGCTGGCTGCCCTTCGTGCCGGGCTGCAGTTCAATGTAGGCCCCAGAGAGCAGCGTCCCTAAGCCGCTGATCCCTTCGCGCCCCACCTGCGGTTTAACGACCCAGAAAACGGAATCGCCGTGCAGCAGTTTTTCCATGCCGGCATTAAGGCGCGCCTTAATTTCCACATGGGTTAAATCGTCGGTCAGGGTTGCGCTTTCGACCACGCCCACGTCCACGCTACGGCTTTTGATGGTCGTTTTACCGCCCTCAATCCCCTCGGCATTGGTGGTTATCAGCGTGACTTCCGGTCCCTGATGGCTGTAATGATAAAACAGGATCCATGCACCGATCAGCGCGGTCACGATGGGGAAAATCCACACCGGCGACCAGTTTTTGACCTTCTGCACTTTCGCCTCTCCACTCTTATTTTCCATGCTCTTACTCTTCCTCATGGCTTGATTCAGGCTCACGATCCCACGATAAACGAGGGTCGAAGGTCATGGCCGCAAACATGGTCATAATCACGACCAGTGCAAACATTAAAGCCCCCATCGCGGGATAAATACTCATCAAACCGCCCATCCGCACCAGTGCAGAGAGAACGGCGATGACAAACACGTCAATCATTGACCAGCGTCCGACAAACTCGACCACTTCATAAATCAGGTGCATGCGCTCGCTGTCGCGTTTTCCATGCCCCTTCGCATCCCAACAGAGCCAGGCGATGGCGATCATTTTTAAGGTTGGCACCATAATACTGGCGATAAAGATCACGCCGGCGACAGGATAGGAACCTTCGCCCCACAGCAGGATCACCCCGGCGAGGATCGTCGAGGGCATTTTATCGCCGAGCAAATCGGTGATCATGATCGGTAGAATATTGGCAGGCAGATACAGCATGATGGAGGTGACCAGCAGGGCCATCGTCCACTGAAGGCTATTTTTACGGCGTACGTGACCTTTCGTTTCGCAGCGCGGACAAACGTCGAGATCGGCGGGCAGCACGGCGGTGCAGCACGGGCAGGAACGCAGCCCCTGACGAATGCCGGGCACGCCGACTTTTACCGTCTGCGCAAGCGTCGGTGCCGGGGCGATATCATCCCACGCCCAGCGTCTGTCCACGCACTGGAACGCGCGCAGCTGCAGGACACAGTACAGGCACCACGGAATAAAGCTGCTGCCGATCCCCACATCGCCGTACGCCATGAGCTTCACGAAACTGACCAGAATGCCCGCCAGAAAGATTTCAGCCATGCCCCAGCTTTTGAGCTGAAAAAGGATACGCGCGAGCCGGATTTTCAATGATGAGGGCATCCTGACGCGGTTGACCAGCAATAGGATAACGACCAGGCAAAAAGCCGGGACTACCTGGACAAACAGGAGAAAAAAGGTGCCGAGGCTGGCGTAATCTTCCGAGAACATCACGCCCGGGATTTCAAGCAGATCCACCTGGCTGGTTATCCCCCCCACCTTCATATAGATGAAGGGGAAGAGATTGGAGAGCAGCAGCATGAACAATGCTGCCAGAGCGTAAGCAGTGGGACGCTGCCGCGGCGCGTCCCACTCGGTTGTCAACGTTGCGCCGCAACGTGGACACAGGGCTTTATGTCCGTGACCAAGCTCTGGCAACGCCACGAGCATATCGCATTGCGAGCATAAAATATGCCTGTCGGCATGGTGCTGGTCACACATATGTTATCCCTGTCTATGCGCCGTTTTTCAGAGACTCAAGGTACTCCCAGCGCTCAAATGCTTCTTCCAGGGCTTTTTCAGCCGCGGACAGTTCAGCCAGTACTTTCTGAGTATAGTCATGCGATTGGGTAAAGAATGATGCATCAGCAACCTGTTTTTGCAGATCCTCAAGCGCGGCCTCCAGCTCTTCAAGACGCTGCGGTAGCCCCTCCAGTTCGCGCTGCAGGTTATAGCTTAGTTTAGCCGAGGTTTTCTTGACAGTTTCTGCTTTTGTTACAGCAGGTTCTGAACTTATTTTGGACTTTGACTGTTTCTGCGCCAGAGACTGCGATTGCTGCCCTTTTGCATCGTGATAACCGCCTACGTATTGTCCAATTTGCCCTTCACCTTCGAAGATCCAGCACTCGGTCACGGTGTTATCCACGAACTGACGATCGTGGCTAACCAGCATCACGGTCCCCTGATAACCGTCAATCAGTTCTTCGAGCAATTCCAGCGTTTCGACATCCAGGTCGTTCGTTGGTTCATCGAGAATCAACAGGTTACTTGGTTTCAGGAACAGACGCGCCAGCAGCAGACGATTACGCTCTCCGCCAGATAACGCACGAACAGGGGTCATCGCACGTTTCGGATGGAACAGGAAGTCCTGCAGATAGCCCAGCACGTGGCGCGGTTTGCCGTTTACCATTACCTCTTGCTTGCCTTCGGCGAGGTTATCCATCACCGTGCGGTCCGGATCCAGCTCCGCGCGGTGCTGGTCGAAGTAGGCCACTTCCAGCTTAGTCCCACAGTGAATGCGGCCGCTGTCGGCCTGCAGCTGGCCCAGCATCAGCTTCAGCAGCGTGGTTTTTCCGCAGCCGTTCGGGCCGATAAGCGCAATTTTGTCGCCGCGCTGCACCTGGGCGGAGAAATCTTTCACCAGCACTTTGCCATCAACCTGATAGTTGACGTTTTCCATTTCAAAGACAATCTTGCCGGAACGGGATGCTTCTTCCACCTGCATTTTGGCGCTGCCCATCACTTCACGGCGTTCGCTGCGCTCACGGCGCATTGCCTTCAGAGCGCGCACGCGGCCTTCGTTACGGGTACGGCGGGCCTTGATGCCCTGGCGAATCCACACCTCTTCCTGCGCCAGCTTGCGGTCGAACTCCGCATTTTGCAGCTCTTCCACGCGCAGGTTTTCTTCTTTCTCCAGCAGATAGGTGTCGTAATCGCCAGGATAGGTGACCAGCTTGCCGCGGTCGAGATCGACAATACGCGTCGCCATGTTGCGAATAAACGAACGGTCGTGCGAGATAAAGATGATGGTGCCGCTGAAGGTTTTCAGGAAACCTTCCAGCCAGTCAATCGCTTCGATATCCAGGTGGTTCGTCGGTTCGTCCAGCAGCAGCACCTTCGGCCCGCTGACCAGCGCGCGGCCCAGGGCCGCTTTACGCAGCCAGCCGCCGGAGAGCGCCGACAGCTCCATGTCCGGTTCCAGACCAAGCTGGGCCAGAACCTCGTTAATGCGGTTTTCAAGCTGCCACAGACCGTGGTGATCGAGCATCTCCTGCACTTTCGCCAGTTCGTTGAGGTTCTTGTCGCTCGGGTCGGTCATCACCAGATGCGAAATCTCGTGATAGCGCTTCAGGTATTCGGCCTGCTCAGAGATCCCTTCCGCCACGAAATCATAAACGCTGCCTGTCACGTGACGCGGCGGGTCCTGCTGGAGACGGGAGACGATCAGATCCTGCTCGTAAACGATGCGACCGTCATCCAGCCCCTGTTCGCGGTTGAGGATTTTCATCAGCGTGGATTTACCCGCGCCGTTACGGCCCACCAGACAGACGCGCTCGTTATCTTCGATATGCAGCTCTGCATTATCGAGAAGCGGCGAGTCGCTGAAAGAGAGCCACGCGCCGTGCATACTAATTAAAGACATTTATTTTTCCTTTCAGGCCGCGGTAATCAACCAGCAGTTATGAATTTGACGGTTACGGGCAAAGTCCTGAGACAGCGTTTTTTGGCTGATTTCTTGTGCTTTCAGTCCCAGGGCTGCTAAGCCGTCATGATCCATACGGAAGCCGCGTTTGTTGTTCGAGAACATAATGGTACCGCCCTTACGCAGCAGGCGCTTCAGGTCGGTCATCAGGCGCAGGTGATCGCGTTGAACGTCAAAGCTATCCTCCATGCGCTTGGAGTTGGAGAAGGTCGGCGGATCGATAAAGATCAGGTCGAACTGCTCGTCAGTATCACGCAGCCAGCCCAGCACGTCGGCCTGCATCAGTCGGTGCTGACGTCCGGTCAGCCCATTAAGACGCAGGTTGCGCTCCGCCCACTCCAGATAGGTGCGGGACATATCCACCGTGGTGGTGCTCCGCGCGCCGCCCAGACCCGCATGCACGCTCGCGCTGCCGGTATAGGAGAACAGGTTGAGGAAATCTTTGCCCTTGCTCATCTGGCCCAGCATGCGACGGGCGATACGGTGGTCGAGGAACAGGCCGGTATCCAGATAGTCTGTCAGGTTCACCCACAGGCGAGCGTTGTATTCGCCCACTTCGATGAAGTCGCCCTTCTCGCCCATCTTCTGGTACTGATTTTTCCCTTTCTGACGCTCGCGGGTTTTCAGCACCAGCTTGTTCGGCGCAATGCCGAGCACGGCGATGGTGGCCGCGATAACGTCCAGCATGCGCTGACGCGCTTTTTGCGCATCAATGGTTTTCGGTGGCGCATATTCCTGAATCACCACCCAGTCCGCGTAGCGGTCAACCGCCACGTTATACTCCGGCAGGTCGGCGTCGTACAGGCGGTAGCATTCAATCCCTTCCTGCTTCGCCCACTTTTCATATTTTTTCAGGTTCTTGCGCAGGCGGTTGGCATAATCTTCCGCCACGCCGGATGGCTTACTGTCCGCCGCTTTCTCCGCCAGATGGTAGTTTTTCTGCACGCAGTCCAGCGGGCCGTTTTTCGCCTTAAACTGGCGATCGGCACGCAGCTGCAGGCAGCTCAGCAGCTCCGGCGAGGCGCTAAACAGCGACAGGTTCCAGCCGCCGAAGTAGTCCTTCATATTGCGGCCCAGCAGGCTGTGCAGGGCAATCAGCGCCGGCTCGCTGTCCAGACGCTCGCCGTAAGGCGGGTTGCTGATCACGGTACCGTACGGACCTTTTGGCAGCGGGTTGGTCAGATTCGCCACGTCTTTCACCTCGAAGGTGACCAGCTCGCCGATACCGGCGCGACGGGCGTTGCTGCGCGCGCGTTCGATTACGCGCGGGTCGCTGTCCGAACCGTAGAAGTGGGAGGTGTACTCCGCCAGACCTTTACGCGCGCGGGTCTGCGCGTCGTCTTTGACCTCTTTCCAGAGCGCTTCGTCGTGCTGGGCCCAGCCTTTAAAGCCCCAGTGACCGCGATGCAGGCCCGGCGCGCGGTCGGTTGCCAGCATGGCCGCTTCAATCAGCAACGTACCGGAACCGCACATCGGATCGAGCAGCGGCGTGCCCGGCTGCCAGCCGGAGCGCATTACAATGGCGGCGGCCAGGGTTTCTTTAATTGGCGCCATACCGGTACGATCGCGGTAGCCGCGCAGGTGCAGGCCCGCGCCGCTCAGATCGAGAGAAATACTCGCCGTGTCACCGTTGAGCCAGACGTTAATACGCAGATCCGGATTTTCGCGATCGACGTTCGGACGTTCCTTATTTTTACGCGTAAAGCAGTCCACAATGGCGTCTTTTACGCGCAGGGCACCGTACTGGCTGTTGCGGATCTCGTCGTTCACGCCGTTGAAATGCACCGCAAAGGTGGCATTGGGCGTGAAGATCTCTGTCCAGTCGATCATCTGTACGCCGGTATAGAGGTCCAGGTCGCTATAGACCTTGCACTCCTTCATCGGCAGCATGATGCGCGACGCCAGACGGCTCCACATCAGGCTCTGGTAAATAAGCCGCGTGTCGCCCTCAAAATGGACACCACCCTGAACCACCTGGCACTCTTGCGCGCCCAGGCTTTCCAGTTCAGTTTTTAACAGCTCTTCCAGCCCACGGGCCGTACTGGCAAACAGAGAATTCATATCGTCACTTTTACTCTTAGAAAATTGTCGCGCATTATAGCTAATATGGCGTGTATGTCATAAAGTTGAAGGCTTATTTTCATTTGTGGGAGTGTGCAGTGGCGACGTTATCCAGGCTTTTTATTCATCCGGTGAAATCCATGCGCGGCATCGGCGTCTCTCACGCGCTGGCCGACATGAGCGGATTCGCCTTCGATCGTATTTTGATGGTCACCGAGCCTGACGGCACGTTCATCACCGCACGCCAGTTCCCGCAGATGGTTCGCTTTACCCCTTCCCCGCTTCATGACGGTTTGCACCTTACCGCGCCGGACGGTTCCAGCGCGGTCATTCGCTTTGCTGATTTTGCGCCTGTCGATGCGCCAACGGAAGTGTGGGGCAATCATTTTACCGCGCGCATCGCCCCGGATGAGATTAACCGCTGGCTGAGCGGTTTCTTCTCCCGCGACGTGCAGCTGCGCTGGGTAGGTCCTGAACCGACGCGTCGCGTGAAGCGCCACGACGCCGTTCCCCTCTCCTTCGCCGATGGTTTCCCGTTCCTGCTGACTAACGAAGCCTCGCTGCGTGATTTACAAGGCCGCTGCAAGGCCAGCGTTCAGATGGAACAGTTCCGTCCGAACCTGGTGGTCACGGGCGCCGACGCCTGGGAAGAAGACACCTGGAAAGTGATCCGCATCGGCAGCGTCATCTTTGATGTCGTAAAACCCTGCAGCCGCTGCATTTTCACCACGGTGAGCCCTGAGAAAGGCCAGAAGCACCCTTCCGGCGAACCGCTGAAGACGCTGCAGTCGTTCCGCACCGCGCAGGATAACGGCGATGTGGATTTCGGGCAGAACCTGATCCCTCGCTCCAGCGGCGCAATCCGCGTCGGTGATGAGGTAGAAATTCTTGCCCGAGGACCTGCAAAAGCGTACGGCTCAGGTCAGGAAGAAGAAATGGTCGACGTTGTGACGAATGCCGCCTCTGCGGTAGATATTCACTGGCAGGGCAACGTCATCCGTGGCAACAACCAGCAGGTATTACTTGAGCAACTGGAGCAGGCAGGTATTCGCGTACCCTATTCCTGTCGCGCAGGCATTTGCGGATGCTGCCGCATCAGGCTGGTGGATGGAGAGGTCAGTGCGCTGAAAAAATCGGCAATTGGAAATGACGGCACAATTCTGTGCTGTAGCTGCATACCGAAAACGTCCGTACAGCTGGAAGCTTAAACCGCCTGTTCAAGGCTGAAGGAGTCTACGCGCAGCTGCGGCTTCAGCCTGTCGTTCATCACTTTAATGGCATCGCCAAGCTGCATCGTCCGCCCGGCAATGGTTACGCCGGGCTGTGCCAGCAGGCAGAGCGCAGCATTTTCGCCAGGCTCAACCACCAGCAGGCTCACCTCTTCTGCGGTATCGCTCAGATTGACGCTGGCCGCGTCACCCGTTGCCGGGGTCCAGCTCATACCATGCGCAAGAAAATGCCAGCTTTTTGGCATTTGCGGTTTCAGGAAGCGGATAGCCACCAGCGCATTTAATACCAGCTCGGCACGCTGCTCTTTAGAGAGCACCAGATCGCGGCATTTTTCTTCAAAGGAGAAATAAAGCGCCGCATCGTCAACGCAAAAGCCCGACGGGGAAAATGCATCCGGGGTTAACATTCGGCGGGCAAAACGAGAACGAAACAACATGCCATTGGCTAAATCGAGCATCATTCGGTCATGCTCGTCGCAAAAATACCAGCGCCAGTTATCGTCAGGTTTAATTCGCATGTGTCTCTCCCGTCCCCAAACGTCCTGTACTAAAAATGTCCTGTTTGCCGCCTCGTTTATAACACCATTAATAAAAGACTATAATGACTAAATAAGCAACAGTGACGGAATATAAAACAACCAGGGCTGGAAATAAAGCCCTGGTTGTCTGATTAAGAGAAAAGATTAGATATGAGTAACGATTTCTTTAATCAGCGGCGGTCCTTTAAAAATAAAGCCGGAATAGATTTGCACCAGTGATGCACCCGCCGCCATCTTCTCGCGCGCAGCAATCACTGAGTCAATGCCGCCGACGCCAATAATCGGCAGACGTCCTTTTAATTCCGCAGACAGGGCGCGAATAATTTCGGTGCTTTTTAATTGCACCGGACGTCCACTTAACCCACCCGCTTCGTCACAGTTTTTCATTCCCTGCACGAGGGAACGATCGAGAGTGGTATTGGTCGCAATAACACCATCAATATTATGGCGAACCAAACTGTCGGCAACCTGGATCAATTCTTCAGGAGAAAGATCCGGGGCGATCTTAACCGCGACCGGAACATATTTATGGTGGATCGTCTGGAGTTCATTTTGTTTATTTTTAATGGCACTCAGAAGATCGTCCAGCGCTTCGCCATATTGTAAGGAACGCAGACCCGGAGTATTGGGTGAAGAAATATTCACCGCAATATAACCGGCATAGGCGTAGACTTTTTCCATACAAATCAGATAGTCATCTTTACCCTGCTCTACCGGCGTGTCTTTATTTTTACCGATATTGATGCCTAATATTCCGTCAAAATGGGCTTTTTTTACGTTCTCAACCAGGTGATCAACACCGAGGTTATTAAAGCCCATGCGGTTGATCAGCCCTTCGGCTTCAACCAGGCGGAACAGGCGCGGCTTGTCATTTCCCGGCTGCGGGCGCGGCGTGACGGTACCGATTTCAATGGAGCCAAAGCCCATCGCGCCCAGGGCATCAATGCACTCGCCATTTTTGTCCAGCCCGGCCGCCAGACCCAGCGGATTCTTAAAGGTCAGACCCATGCACTGCACAGGTTTTTCCGGCACATTCTGACGCACCAGAGCGGCCAGCGGCGTTCCGGTAATACGACGTAATTGCTGGAATGTAAATTCATGAGCGCGCTCAGGGTCGAGCTGGAAAAGGGCTTTACGAACGAAGGGGTAGTACATGAACTCTCCTGGATTCCCGGTGTGCAAACCGGGAGGGGATTATGGGCGATCCACGCGCGAAAGGGAATTGACCTGCGGCAAAAAATCAGCGTAAAACGCAATCGTTTACCTCCCCGTCTATTTCTTATGCACTTTTTCGCATTTTAATTGCAGATAAATCATTTAGTGGAATAACCGCGCGGTGTCACACTCCTGAAAATTGTTATGAATGTTAGATAAAAGCAAACAATTGGTTATAAGGAGGAAGTATGCGCGTCATTACCCTGGCCGGAAGTCCACGATTCCCTTCGCGCTCCAGCGCCCTGCTGGAATATGCCCGCGAAAAACTCAATGCCCTGGATGTGGAAGTGTGCCACTGGAACCTGCATAACTTCGAACCTGAAGATCTGCTTTACGCCCGCTTCGACAGCCCAGCGCTGAAAACGCTCATCGAGCAGCTTAACGGCGCTGACGGCTTAATTGTGGCAACGCCTATTTATAAAGCCTCTTTTTCCGGGGCGCTGAAAACCCTGCTCGATCTGCTTCCGGAGCGCGCCCTGGACGGCAAAGTCGTGCTGCCGCTGGCAACGGGCGGTACGGTTGCCCATTTACTGGCCGTGGATTATGCCCTGAAGCCGGTGCTGAACGCGCTGAAAGCGCAGGAGATCCTCCACGGCGTTTTCGCAGATGACTCCCAGGTTATCGATTATCAACATAAACCTCATTTTACGCCGAACCTGCAAACCCGCCTCGATACTGCCCTGGAAACCTTCTGGCATGCCCTGCACCGCCGGGATATCCAGGCGCCGGCATTTGGTCAGTCTCAAGGAGTCGCACATGTTTAAAACGTTAACCCGCATCGGCCTGGCAGGTCTGATGGCGCTTACCTCGCTGGCCCATGCCGCAGAAGCGGCTCCGGAAAGTTTGCGCATTGGCTATCAGAAAGGCAGCGTCAGCATGGTGCTGGCGAAAAGCCATCAGCTTCTGGAAAAACGCTTCCCGGACACCAAATTCTCCTGGGTGGAGTTCCCGGCTGGCCCGCAGATGCTGGAGGCCCTGAACGTCGGCAGTATCGATCTCGGCAGCACGGGTGATATTCCGCCGATATTCGCCCAGGCGGCGGGAGCGGACCTCGTCTATGTTGGCGTTGAGCCGCCCAAACCGAAGGCCGAAGTGATCCTGGTGCCTGAAAACAGCGACATTAAAAGCGTCGCGGACCTCAAAGGGCATAAAGTGGCTTTCCAGAAAGGTTCCAGCTCGCACAACCTGCTGCTGCGTGCCCTGCAGGAAGCCGGGCTCAAGTTCACTGACATTCAGCCCGTTTATCTGACGCCTGCCGACGCGCGCGCCGCGTTCCAGCAGAAGAACGTTGATGCCTGGGCCATCTGGGATCCGTACTACTCCGCCGCATTGCTGCAGGGCGGCGTTCGCGTGCTGAAAGACGGTACCACGCTGAAGCAGACCGGCTCGTTCTATCTGGCCGCGCGTCCTTATGCGGAAAAGAACGGCGCATTTATCCAGGGCGTACTGGATACCTTTACTCAGGCCGATGCGCTGACCCAGACCCAGCGTCAGGAGAGCATTGCCCTGCTGGCGAAAACCATGGGCTTACCTGAGCCGGTGATCGCGAGCTATCTCAACCACCGTCCGCCGACCACCATTACGCCCGTGGACGCGCACGTCGCCGCGCTTCAGCAACAAACGGCTGACCTTTTCTATCAAAACCACCTGGTGCCAAAACAGGTCACTATTCGCGAACGCATCTGGCAGCCCGCAGGCAAAGAAGGAGCTAAATCATGAGTCTGAATCTTTTCTGGTTTTTACCCACCCACGGTGATGGACACTATCTTGGTACAGAAGAGGGCTCGCGCCCGGTTGACCACGGCTACCTGCAGCAGATTGCGCAGGCGGCGGACCGAATCGGTTTCACCGGAGTGCTGATCCCGACCGGACGTTCATGTGAAGATGCCTGGCTGGTCGCCGCGTCGATGATCCCGGTCACCCAGCGTCTGAAGTTCCTGGTTGCCTTACGCCCGAGCGTGGTCTCCCCCACCGTGGCGGCGCGTCAGGCGGCAACGCTGGACAGGCTGTCCAACGGCCGCGCCCTGTTTAACCTGGTGACGGGCAGCGATCCGCAGGAGCTGGCGGGCGATGGGGTGTTCCTCGACCATACCGAGCGCTACGAAGCTTCCGCCGAGTTCACCCGCGTCTGGCGACGTCTGCTGGAAGGTGAAACCGTCACCTTTGAAGGCAAGCATATTCACGTTCGTGACGCGAAGCTCTACTTCCCGCCGGTGCAGCAGCCGCGACCGCCGCTCTATTTTGGCGGATCGTCGGACGTAGCCCAGGATCTGGCGGCAGAGCAGGTCGATCTCTATCTGACCTGGGGCGAACCGCCTGAGCTGGTGAAAGAAAAAATTGCCCAGGTACGCGCTAAGGCGGCCGCCCATGGTCGCAAGGTGCGCTTCGGCATTCGCCTGCACGTAATTGTGCGGGAAACCAATGAAGAAGCCTGGCAGGCCGCCGACCGCCTGATCTCCCACCTGGACGATGAGACCATCGCCAGGGCGCAGGCCGCGTTTGCGAAAACCGACTCCGTCGGACAGCACCGAATGGCGTCCCTGCACAACGGCAAGCGCGAGAACCTGGAGATCAGCCCGAACCTGTGGGCGGGCGTTGGCCTGGTGCGCGGCGGTGCGGGCACGGCGCTGGTCGGCGACGGACCGACCGTAGCCGCCCGGATTAATGAATACGCAGACCTGGGTATCGACAGCTTTATTCTCTCCGGTTATCCGCATCTGGAAGAGGCGTACAAGGTGGGCGAGCTGTTATTCCCGCATCTGGATGTCGCCATCCCGGAGATTCCGCAGCCGCAGCGGCTTCAGCTTCAGGGCGAAGCCGTGGCGAACGAGTTTATTCCACGCAAAGCCGCACAGAGCTAAGGAGTGACCATGTCTGCCACCTCCCAAAAATGGTTGCTGCGCGCCGCGCCGTGGTTTTTACCCGTCGGCATTGTGGCTCTCTGGCAGCTCGCGTCGTCCACCGGCTGGCTGTCGAGCCGCATTCTGCCCTCTCCGGAGGGCGTCGTAGAAGCGTTCTGGTCGCTGAGCGTCAGCGGTGAGCTGTGGCAGCATCTGGCGATCAGCTCCTGGCGCGCCGTGATTGGGTTTTCCATCGGCGGTAGCATCGGTCTGGTTCTGGGCCTGATCAGCGGCCTTTCCCGCTGGGGCGAGCGGCTGCTGGATACCTCCATTCAGATGCTGCGCAACGTGCCGCATCTGGCGCTGATCCCGCTGGTTATCCTGTGGTTTGGCATTGATGAGAGCGCCAAGATCTTCCTCGTGGCGCTGGGTACACTGTTCCCGATTTACATCAACACCTGGCACGGCATCCGCAACATCGATCGCGGTCTGGTGGAGATGGCACGCAGCTACGGCTTGTCCGGTTTTTCTCTCTTTATCCACGTGATCCTGCCTGGCGCCCTGCCCTCCATTATGGTCGGGGTGCGTTTTGCGCTCGGTCTGATGTGGCTGACGCTGATTGTGGCGGAGACCATCTCGGCCAACTCAGGTATTGGCTACCTGGCGATGAACGCCCGCGAATTCCTGCAAACGGACGTGGTGGTGGTTGCCATCATTCTGTATGCCCTGCTCGGCAAGCTCGCCGACGTCAGCGCCCAGTGGCTGGAGCGCAGCTGGCTGCGCTGGAACCCGGCCTATACCCTTCAGGAGGCGAAAGCATGAATACTGCACGACTGAACCAGGGAACGCCGTTACTGCTGAACGGCGTGACCAAACGCTACGGCGAAAACACCATTCTTAACGGGCTGGATCTGCATATTCCCGCCGGACAATTTGTGGCCGTTGTCGGGCGCAGCGGCGGCGGCAAGAGTACCCTGCTACGACTTCTGGCCGGGCTGGAAGCCCCCAACGGCGGTGACATTCTGGCAGGAACGACGCCGCTTTCGAATATTCAGGACGATACCCGCATGATGTTTCAGGATGCACGCCTGCTGCCGTGGAAAACGGTTATCGACAATGTCGGGCTCGGTCTTAAGGGCAGCTGGCGGGATGAAGCCCGCCAGGCGCTGGCCGCCGTTGGGCTGGAAAATCGTGCGGGTGAATGGCCTGCCGCCCTCTCGGGTGGGCAGAAGCAGCGCGTGGCGCTGGCGCGGGCGTTGATTCACCGTCCGGGCTTGCTGTTGCTTGATGAACCGCTCGGCGCGCTCGACGCCCTGACGCGGATCGAAATGCAGGATTTGATTGGCTCCCTGTGGCAGGCGCACGGCTTTACGGTACTGCTGGTGACGCATGACGTGAGCGAGGCCGTCGCGATGGCTGACCGGGTGCTGCTAATTGAGGACGGGAAAATAGGCCTGGATCTGACGGTGGATCTTCCGCGCCCTCGCCGCGTGGGCTCGGCAAGGCTGGCGGAGCTGGAAGCTGAGGTATTGGATCGGGTGATGAAGCGCGGGGGGACGGAGTTACAGCGAGCCAAGGCTAATGCCTGATGCCCTCACCCCGGCCCTCTCCCACGGGGAGAAAACACAAAAAACGGCAACCGAGGTTGCCGTTCTGCTTTTACCTGCCCACAGGGCAATTTTTTATTACGCTAAGGCTTTAGCAATCTTCTCGTACAAATCACCAGACAGGTTCTCCAGCTCTTTCAGCTGCTCAAGCGCGGCACGCATCTTCGCCTGACGCTTCGCATCGTAGCGTTTCAAACGGATCAGCGGCTCAATCAGGCGCGACGCCACCTGCGGGTTACGGCTGTTCAGCTCGGTCAGCATTTCCACCATGAACTGATACCCGCTGCCGTCTTCGGCGTGGAACGCGGCCGGGTTGCTGCTGGCAAACGCGCCAATCAGAGAACGCACGCGGTTTGGGTTGCTCAGGGTAAAGGAGCGATGCTTCAGCAGGCTGCGCACGTTGCTGAGCGCATCGGCCGCCGGGCTGGTCGCCTGCAGGATGAACCATTTGTCCATCACCAGGCCATCCTGATGCCACTTGTCGTCGTACTCCTGCATTAACGCATCACGGCACGGCAGTTCAGCGGCAACGCTTGCACCCAGCGCGGCCAGGGCGTCGGTCATGTTATCCGCTTCGTGGTACTGCTTGCTCACCAGGGTGTTCGCCAGCTCGGTTTCACCAAACGCCAGATAGCGCAGGCAGGTATTGCGCAGAGAACGTTTGCCAATGTCCGCGTGCTCAACGCGATAAGCGTCAAGCTTGTTGGCGTTATATATAGCCAGGAACTCATCGGCCAGCTCTGCAGCCAGCGTACGGGTCAACGCTTCACGCACCGCCACGATGGCAATCGGGTCGATGATGTCAAACAGCTCGGCGATTTCAGTCGCTGACGGCAGGGTCAGAATTTCAGCGGCCAGGGCCGGGTCAATCTTCTCATCCAGCAGGATCGCGCGGAACGCGTCAGCCACATGGACAGGCAGCGACAGCGGCTGGCCCTGCTGATGGCGGTTTACGTTGAGCTTAATGTAGGTCGCCAGCAGGCTTTGCGCCGCGTCCCAGCGGGAGAAGTCGTTACGCGCGTGACGCATCAGGAACGTCAGCTGCTGATCGCTCCACTTGTATTCCAGCTTCACCGGCGCGGAGAATTCACACAGCAGCGCAGGCACCGGCTGGAAGTAGACGTTATCGAAGATAAAGGTCTGCTCGGCCTGAGTCACGTTCAGCACGTGGTGTACCGGGTGGCCGCCCTTCTGGAGCGGGATGACTTTGCCTTCGTTATCGTACAGCTCAATGCTGAACGGAATATGCAACGGATATTTCTCTTCCTGCTCCGCCGTCGGCGGCGTGCGCTGGCTGATGGTCAGGGTGTACTGCTCGGTTTCCGGATTGTAATCGTCTTTGACGGTGACAACCGGCGTCCCGGCCTGGCTGTACCAGCGGCGGAAGTGAGAGAGATCGACATTAGAGGCATCTTCCATAGCCTGCACAAAATCGTCGCAGGTGGCCGCGCTGCCGTCATGACGCTCGAAGTACAGCTGCATCCCTTTCTGGAAGTTCTCCTCGCCCAGCAGGGTGTGGATCATGCGGATAATTTCAGCGCCCTTCTCGTAAACCGTCAGGGTGTAGAAGTTGTTCATCTCGATGACTTTATCCGGGCGGATCGGGTGCGCCATTGGGCTGGCATCTTCAGCAAACTGCAGGCCACGCATGGTACGCACGTTGTTGATGCGGTTCACCGCGCGTGAACCCAGATCGGAGCTGAACTCCTGATCGCGGAAGACGGTCAGGCCCTCTTTCAGGCTCAGCTGGAACCAGTCGCGGCAGGTGACGCGGTTACCGGTCCAGTTGTGGAAATATTCGTGGCCGATAACGCGTTCGATATCAAGGTAGTCTTTGTCCGTTGCGGTATCGGTACGCGCCAGCACGTATTTGGAGTTAAAGACGTTAAGGCCTTTGTTCTCCATTGCGCCCATGTTGAAGAAATCGACGGCGACGATCATATAGATGTCGAGGTCATATTCGAGGCCGAAGCGCTCTTCGTCCCACTTCATGGAGTTGATGAGGGAGGTCATCGCCCACGGCGCGCGGTCAAGGTTGCCGCGGTCAACAAACAGCTCCAGCGCCACCTCGCGGCCTGAGCGCGTTTTGAAGGTGTCGCGCAGCACGTCGAAGTCCCCCGCCACCAGCGCAAACAGGTAGCACGGTTTCGGGAAGGGATCCTGCCACTGCACCCAGTGACGGCCATTCTCTAGCTCGCCTTCGCCTACGCGGTTACCGTTAGAGAGCAGGAAGGGATACAGGGTTTTATCGGCGATGATTTTGGTGGTGAAGCGCGCCAGGACGTCCGGACGATCGAGATACCAGGTTATGTGGCGGAACCCTTCCGCTTCACACTGGGTACACAGCGCCACGCCCGACTGGTAAAGCCCTTCCAGCGCGGTGTTGGCGGCTGGGCTGATTTCATTCACGATGCGCAGCGTAAACTGTTCCGGCAGGTTGTCGATGACCAGCTGGTTGTTTTCTTCTTTATAGTCTGACCAGGCTTCATCATTAATATGCAGGGAGACCAGCGTCAGGTCTTCACCATCCAGACGCAGCGGCACCGCAGTTGCGCTATGGCGCGTCACCTGGCTCACCGCCGTGACAACGGTTTTAGTGGCATCCAGGTCAAAAGTCAGATCGATTTCGCTAATCAGGTAATCCGGCGCACGGTAGTCGTGGCGGTATTTGGCTTGTGGCTGTTGTGTCATAGAAAACCTTATGCATCGTTTGTCGAGTAACGTTTCAATATATTCCTGTTGCGCAAATCGCGCTATGCAGAATGTTCATCTTTTCAGGGTCAAAACCTTTTTTTGCTACATTTGTATAATATGAACTCATAGTTTTTAAAATCGATAAAGATCGTCCAGGAGCGCTTTAAACAAGGGATGAGCGAGATCGAGATAAAGCTTGATTAACGAACTTTTACGAACTTCACAGACCACTTTTGCCCCATCCATGCCCCACGCATAATTCTAGTCAGCGCCAGACCACATCAGCCCTGTAGGGCAAATCGATAACAAACAAGCCAGCAGTATGTTCCCCAAAATTAAAAAACAAGTGGTTCATGCCTTGACAGACAAAACCTTCAAAGCAAAAATACTGTATATTCAAACAGTGATTAGCGGAGCACGTATGTTCGTAGAACTGGTTTATGACAAGCGTAATGTTGATGGGCTCGAAGGTGCCAGAGAGATCATTCTGGCCGAGCTGACGAAACGGGTGCACCAGATTTTCCCTGATGCCCAAGTGAAGGTGAAGCCGATGCAGGCAAACGGCTTGAATAGCGATGCCAGCAAAAGCGATCGGGAAAAATTGAACCGCATGCTGGAAGAAATGTTTGAAGAGTCAGATATGTGGCTGGTAGAAGAATAACTACGAAAAAATCCTGATAAAAATCCAGGTTATCAGACTATCTCTTTCGCGTTACTATCATCAGCTATAGCCAGCCAGTGGCCTGACGAGACATTTGGGTAGAATCGTATTGCCGTCAACTCTTAGGGCGGCAATTTGTTTTCTTCAGCCACCAATTTTGAAGAAGACTCACCAAAAAGATTAAAGCATGAAAATCCCAGTGCAAACTATGTGAGTGCGCTGACATCGTTCATTTGGACACCTCATGACCATTGATAGAATACTTTCAATTATAGCAACAATGGTTGCATTTGTTGCAGTTCCTGCAAGTGGTTATTTAAGTTATCACTATGCCATAAAGGGCGAGAAAAGAAAGGAATGGAATGTTTTGGCATCACGAGTTCGGACCGCCCTGCACTCTCAAATTGAAACTATGGAGCAAGGTGTCTACGCCATAGACAATGTTAAAAAAGAAGATATTTATCTTCTCTGCGATATGCTTAAGCAGAAGGACGCAGACAACCTGAGAGAAGCATATGAGGCTCATGTTTATGCATACACTTATGATGCATTGAGGTTTGAAAATGCAGTTGGAAGACGGATGGTTGTAGGAGATTTAAGTAGTACTATCTCCTCCTCTAAAGCGCTACTCTCGATGATTCCCTTAAAATAACCCGGCCTCCGCGCTGGGTTTTCTATACCCTACTCTCTCGGCAACGTCAGCAACTATCTGCCGCCCGTCGTATGCAAGAACGGGCGGCGGTTTCCTCAGCTTCCGGGCTGAAACGCATAGAGTTTTTCCTTTAAATCTTCAACTTGCTGCATTAAAGCTAGAATAGCCTCGTGGTGAAGCGCTGCAGCAGCACCAGCAACATCTACCGATAATGTATCTTCAATCTCTGTGCCGTCATCAAGGATAGTCGTACCACCAATGAAAACCGCTGTCGGGATCACTTCCATCAGTTCCTGAGCGATAAATCCCTGGCCCGGAGGTGCGTTATCCAGTCGTTCCCATGTATAGCCACGTAACATCTTCATTTTTTCAAGCGGAGACTCAATCGGCCTGGTATTTGTTTTAATACGACGGTCGGAATTATTGACCCAGGATCCGTTGTTAGCCGTGGCATTACCGCCCTCAGAAAAAATCCATGTGACCCATGTACCGTTAGCCTTATCTATTCCAATAGCCACGTCCTGGATGTTCGTGCTACCACCACGTCTCGCCCCGATATACCCGGCATCGTTAAAATACTGAAATGAAGTCCTGCCAATAACACCTCCAACAGTGCCAGTGTCAAATGACTGCATTCCAACTTTATTACCCGCGTTAGCAGAATATGCCGATATAAAAAGCGACGGTGTTGTCAGCGTTCCCCCGCTCTTTCCGTTCACCGTGCCGAGCCGAGAATCATCCCCGGCGGCGACGGTTCCCGCCGATGCACCGACGTCCCTGGTAGCACTGTTTCCTAAACCGAGGTTTGTGCGAGCGCCTGATGCGGTTGTCGAACCGGTACCGCCCTGTGATACAGATAGCGCTGTAGTGAGTCCGCTGAGAGAGGTGATGTCGCTGTTTGCACCTTTTGCCGCCTTGCCTGAAAGGGATGTGGTAATGCTATTCCAGGCTGGGCCCGTCCATGTCGTTCCATCCGGCAGGGTTACCGTTACATTTCCGGTTCCGGAAAAAATGCTTTGCCAGTTCTGTTTATCGTAATTCAGTCCACGCAGCGCTTCAGCACTTTGCGCGACCAGCGCGGCCGTTACCATGTTCAGCGCCACACGGGGAACCGCTGACCAGGCCGCCCCGGCTTGAGTAGGTCCAGTAAAGTTGCTGACCAGCGTAAGTTGCGCATTACTCTCTACCGATTTAACGGGCAATGTATACGACACACCGCCCACAGTTGAGACAATAAAATCACCGGCAGCAAGTTCTGTTGAGAATGAAGTTCCGGAACCGCCGACAACAGCGGATCCGTTCGTCAGGGTGATGGTGCCTGCTGACATAATTGACTCCTGAATTTAGGTAATAAAAAACCCGCCGAAGCGGGTTTATGTAATATTATTTTCAATATGTAAGGCCAGCCAAAATGCGGGCTTGCATTATGTACCGGTCATATCATCTGGTGGCTGAGGCTGATCGATTAACTCAGTGTTCATACAATATCTTTCTTTAAATCTGATGTGTTTTGGCTTGGCTTGTTCTGAAATGTCAAAGCCTGAGAGGACCCGCTCAAATATAGCCTCTGGCATATCATCATGTGCCGTAATCTCACCAGCAGCATGTTTCCTTTCAACATTATCGACGCGCCAGATAACCGCCTCAGCATAAACTATATAACTGGGATGTTGGATAAAGCGATGGTCGCCGGGGTTGAGTACACATGCATCATCGTGAGGAACACCCGGCTTAATGCTCGAGACATTAACAACCAAAATGCAGTAACAGTCGTTTACTGGATAATAAACAGGATCGTTGCAAATCACATGAAGATGATTGCATGGTCCACTTGGAGCTAAGACCGTACCCTTTCTATATGGTTGAAATGTGCTCATGACAATTGAGAAGAAAATTCCTTAAGCTCTTGTGATTCACACATGCTCCTGAAAATATTTTCAGCTTCTTCAGGTGTCTTCCCTGCATTCAAAAAGATCTCACGAACATCAATTGGGGTTCTCGACCCATTAGGATCGTGCCATTCCGGACAAACATCTCGAAGGTGTGTCATGTCGCGCAGCTCATATCTATTCATGTGGCCATACTGCGCATAAATCTCATCGAGAATGCGTATATCCGCCCGGCTTAACTCATCGAAAACCTCATCGGCATCCATTTCGCGAGGATCAGCACTCAGGCATACATCATGTCCTGCAGTATTTATCAGTCGATACCAGTACTCACCGTCAATATCAGCTCTACCACGAATCAAATCCAGTGTAGTCGACATGACTGGCCCATGAGGCATAGAGTAGAGACGGTCTTCACCCATCATACGCCCATGTAGAATCATTGATTGACGGTTTGCCAAGTATAACAATTTCATAAGCTTCAGATATGCCATGCGCCCGCCACGTTTAAGTAGCAGGTAAGCAGCCATCTGAGCCACTTTTTCTTCGCTAAACATATTGAACCTCAATCACTTACAGAAAATAGACAAGCCGAGTAAAATCACGATCAACCTTTTATTGATCAAGAGTGTATTACCTTAAAGGTGATCCTTCAACTGTCGGTTGCATTTGACATGCCTTGAGGTGGTACGTAAAGCATTTTGGAGAGGATAAAATTGCCACGTACCAGTACACATACTAAATTTTCGCTTCGTGTCGAGCTTCTGGTTGCGTTTGAGTGGGTGCAAAATTTACATTTTTTCCGTAGGCCTTAACAGTCAATTAACGGCATTCATACTACTCCCGACTCTATCAACAAAAAGCTCCGCCAAGGCTGGTTGTCAGTAAATTGCATCAATGATGGGGATAGAGAGGCTTGTCAGCCGTCGCCCTACCACACTGTATTGCGATGTCCATGAAGCGGCATTTCTTCCCCTTCCGGCGCGCACCAGATTGCCGCTGCGGATCAGTCCAGCCCATTTCAGGTAGTCCCAGCCGGTGTAGACCTCACTGTTATAGCCATAACGGCCGAGCAGTATCATGCGATCGCCGATGTCGGTATTCCCCCATGACGGCGCATAGGTCTGGTTCCGGTAAACGAACGGCCTGCGGGTGGTAGAGAACACGCAGACTCCACCCTTAATGATATTCAGGCCTCTTCCAGGGGTTGGGCTTACGCCACTGGCAAAAATAGCGATCTGCATGGTAACGGTCGCATCCTGATCGAGACCGGCATGGTCGATTGTGGCAATAATATTCGAGCCGTCGAATTCGATGGTGACGTTATCAGCACTCCATTTTGCGAACACCATATAGCGGTCGCGTGAGATATTTGTCGTTGGTGTAGCCCAGCTCCCGGTGAAAGTGACAGTGCCGCGCCAGACGCAGTAGCCCGACATCGTGGCATCAGTGATTGAGAGGAAATCCGTGCTGTCCTGAATCAGCAGCCCTCTCCCGGACGAGGCAGGAAGTATTTGCCAGATAGACGCGTCAAAGGTTTTTGCGCGCCCCCAGTTATCACTCCACCAGGTATTCATGGTGATGGTATTACCTGATACGGTAAATCCATCCAGCATGCCGATCGTGGGAATGAGGTTTGTACCCCTGTTAAGTTTGTAAACGGTATTACGCGGGATAACGACGATCTGGCTGCCATCCACGCGCTGATTAATCGTGTACTGGTTAACATCCCATGCTTCGCTGACGTTCTGGCAAAACGAAGGGCAGCGAAGCCCGGCAGTTATTTCCATTGCCGGGCCGCCATCGGCGTAGGTAATACGCAATCCTTTTGGCATAGTTACCACTCTCCAAGAACAATCAGGTTACCGCCGCCGAGATCAATTTTTACGCCCTTTCCGTCAATCGTGACGCCATTACCGTTCCCGGTGAACGCGAAATTACCGCTGGCGGCATACAGCGCGCCGTGCATCTCGCAGTTCCCTGATTTATCAATGTTCCAGCCTGCGCCGCCGGGACCAGCGACATAGTTTGTTGATCGGATGTAATTCCCAATCTTCGCGTTAGTAATGCTGCCATCCTGGATAAAGGCATCACGGATGAACACCTGACCGTTATAGACAAAAAATGCAGCCTGGTAATTTCCCGGATCGCTTCCCGAGTAGATGCCAAACTGATCGGCAGCAAAGACCACTGTAGATTTATAGGTACCGCCGGATGGCTCAATCGACATGCCAAAACCAGTGTTGTATTTAACGCCATTACGAACGATCCCAAGGTTCAGCGTATACGATGCCTTTGCGGTTCCATCACTGTTCACCTCTGCCGTCATTTTCTGGTTAACCGCGGCGGTTAAATCCCCGACCTGCGCCTGAACGTACTCTGACAAATCAGCAAGAGCGTGATCAACTTCAGCCACTGTCGTTTTAACAACCAGAACATCAGCGCGCACTTCGCCTAACTGCTGGTACTGATGTTCAACCGTACCGTGATTAGCCAGGGAATTCTGCATGGCAGCTTCAAGATTGGTGTCCACACCTTCCGAGATATTTTTAAAAGCATCAGAATCACGAACAGAATCATCAATGATGTCGATGAGTTCACCGGTATCTGTCTGGCACAGCGCGGCCACCTCGACGAAGGCAGACGCACCAAACGCGTTGATGGTTCTGATATACCAGTAATAGGTATGCCCGTTTTTCAGGTTGTGGCTGGTCCATGTCGTGCCCATACCCGCGCGCGTGGCTCCGGCCTCCACTGTCGCCGTATCAGCGTTAGCAAGCGGCTGCTCACCTGACGTCCAGAAATCAAACTGGGTGGAGACGTTTGTCACGGCTGCGAGGCGGGGAATAAGCATCACGGCAAAAAATGCCTGCTCCACCGTAACACCTGACGGCGGAGGCGGTGCCTCAATGCTGAATTCGAGGTAAGCCTCAGGTGATGATGCCCCCATCTGATTAACGGCGGTGACGTGGGCTGTATAGGTATCCTGCAGCAAACCGGTTAATCGCGTGAACGAGCCGGGAACCTGAGCTGTCAGCACTGGCTGTCCATTCCTGCGGATGACCACCTGGTTATAGACAAACTGCCCGATGTTCTGCCAGGAAAGCACGCCCTGCACCACCTGACCTATTTCCTCTACGGTATATCGCAGGTTCTGAGGCTGAGCCACTCCACCAGGAGGGAGCTGGGTAAAATCAGGACGATCGATCGGCTTACCAATGGCATCACCCCACACGTCAGCGGTTTCCTGCTTTAGCGTAATCTGCACGCCGTTCTGCACGCCAAATTTCCAGTCTGTCACGCGCATCTCAACGTTAACGATCCCAAGCGAGGGAAAATTAACTTTTACGTACATACCGGGGCGGTAACGGTACCCACTGAGGTTCAGCGTGAGATTCATTGTGCGGGAAATGCGGGTCCGCTTGAGCTTGATGTCCGCCAGGCGCTGGGCCTGAAATTCAGACGTAACGAAACGCAGCTTAAGATCCTGCGATATCTCCACGCCGTCTTCGGTTACCCACTCGCTCACAGATACTGAGGGGAAATCGGCTTCAGAGTATGTCTGTTTAGGATCAACAAACGTACCGCTGATGGTGTTAACGCGCTCTGACTGTGACACCTCAGGCATGATCTCGATATCACCGGCCAGCTGACTCTCGGTAATAACTTCGGTTGCGGGGCCATAATACGCGCCAACGAGGATGCCATGTTTACCGGCGATATAGGTTGGCTCTGCTGCGCCAGCTGTCAGCATCGCCTCAAGAATGCTCGCCTTATTTTCGCTAAGGTCAAATTCCCCGTTCAGCGTGTAACGCTTTTCCGTCGTGCCGTCGCCGTTAGTCACCAGCTCGTCGCAGATGTTGGCCGCCTCCTGAAACTGATCCCAGTTAATATCAGCATCAGCGACTTTCAGGTAACTCCGGTAATAGTCCAGCACGCACAGCGCCAGATTGTTGCTGTACTCCGTGCGGCCGGTGCGCGGGTCGTATACTTTCCGGCCCGTCTTCTCAACCTTCACGTTCGGGATGCCGGACGGGAATTTCTCAGCATTGTATTTCAGAGACAGACGCAGCCAGGAAATCCCCTTGCCGATCATGTCATCTTTCCACGACGGGCAATTTGCCAGCATAAACGGATCTGCTGTCTGGCGATCGATATGCACTTCATACGTAGCGCTCTCACCATAGGAGCCGATATCGTCATCGCCCAGGTAAATGGTGCCCGTGCCTGATATTGGGTGTCCCGCCAGAGTAATGGCAAGGTGAACCCATTCACCATCAGTCTGCTCGCCAGACTGTTCTTCAGCGAAAAACAGAGTGCCTGCAGATACGGTCCTGCCATAAACAACCGTTTTAGGGCTGGCAGCCGCGCGCAGTACCTGCTTACGTTCTGCAGTGTCCCGGTAAGACCCCAGTGATGGCTTCTTCGTCATCATCTGTGTGGCGACCTGAGCGGCAATGGTAATTGCCATTGCGATAGCGTAGGCTCCATTGGCTGCCGCAGCGCCAGCGGCTACCGTCGCGATGATAGGGATTGCAGCAGGCATCAGCGAACCCTCCACGTACTCAGGGGCTTAATCCGAAGGCAAACCAGCCCAGTTTCACCCGGCACCCACACTGCACCACCGTAAATTACCCCGGCGCATCGGGTACCCGCATTTTCCACTACTGCGATATCTCCGCGCTGAGCCATCTTCACCGGCACTTCATCGAGGTATTTAGCCAGCACCTTTTCAAGTGATCCGCCACCGCGCAGCAGCGCCTTTTTTGCACCCGTTTCGCTGTCGTAGGTCCCACGCCAGCCTTCGGCGAAATTATCCCCGGTCATCGCTTCAGCACAATCTGCCGCAAACAGGCAGCAGTCATGTTCGCCCCATAAAAAAGGCCGCTTTTCAGCGGCCCTTATTACGGCGATTAATCTGTTATGCCAGTCTGGATGCTTCATGCTTCCTCACGAATAGGTAAACCCTGGCGCATCTTTTTTGCTGCCCCAGTAAATTGAACGTTCTGCCATCTGCGCGACGTAACGAAATATGCGGTCGCCTGGCTGGGTGGCCTGGTGTGACTCGTCGGTATAGCGGTCCGGGAACGGTCGCTGCCAGTCCTCAAAAATATTACTGACGGTGTACTGCAGGGCATTCGTTTCACCCGCCGTTGCCCCGGTGCCGGAAACCTTCCCTTTAAAAATAAGGTCTGCAACCTGAACGACGCCGTTATCATCCATCGCCACCAGATACAGCTCCGCTGGCCTTCCCACACAGCGCTCATTGAGCGTTTTAGCAAACAGCGACATATCCAGCCCTGATAGCGTCATCCTGAGCTGCGTCGGGCTTGTCGTGTTGGTTTCGCCCACATCATCGATGGCGCCCATTGTTCCCATGCCGTAATAGACATAACCACCCAGCACCAGCGTGCCGGTACCGGAATGCACGTAGGCGGTACCGGACTCAAACTGGACATTGGCCGCCAGCACGGCGGTAACCCTGTCGCGGGATAGCCAGTCCACCATCGAATCAGAAAACGGGGAATACAGCATCAGAAAGCCTCCTCAAACTCCAGCGTGTAGCTGGTAAAAATGCCAGGCACGCGGTTACCTGCCCCCTGCTGGTTATCCTTCAGCTTGAAAATGCCGTATGGCTTAGCGACTTCGATTTTTCCGTTGGCAGGGGGAGAGGCGCGCAGCATAGGCGCAAAGGGAATAACGGCAGTTCCTGCAGCAGTGCTGGTCACATCGGCGGTGACCATCTTAAGCTCGTCATTAACGGTAAAGTAATCACCGGTGCGCAGTACCAGTGTACCTGGTGTCCAGCCCTTGCTGCCGAGCTGCGTACCGGTCTGGTTCGCGTCAGAAACCACCGGATTTCCGGCTGGCGTCCTGCCCCCCCGCCCCCAGTCGCTGATCTTCACCCTGCCATATTCACCATCCAGATCGGCCACCAGCGCATCGATGCGCCGGGATTTATCATCTGTAAGGTTGCTAAACGTCAGGGAGCAGATCCAGCGGGTGCCGGGGAAACGGACGGTCTGTGATGCACCATTAAACGGGGAACGAAATGTTTTTGTGTTACTTTCCGGCCGCCACGTCAGCGACGCCGGACATACATCTTCAGGCCATTCAAGCACAGCCATTCTTAATTACTCCCGATGTTGAATATACTGATCGTTTATCAGGATGTTACTGATTTAAATACCTGGTTATGTTGGCAACTCAGCCCGACAGCGGTGGGACGCTGTCGAACTTAACCAGGAGGGATGGTTGATAACCTCTTAAAGGAAATTATATGAATTACAACTTTGAAAAATCGCTATCAGCGGGAACAGAACTTCCTGACGACAAAACTGTTATTTACGTCCATAGCGCTGCTTATGCAGTTTTAGCCAGAACGCTTGATGACCATATCCCAGGGTTTGGTCATGAACTTCTGAAAAACCTTGATAGGGTTTATGAACAAAACGTCGGGAACGATAAGACTCAGTTGGCCTTTGCTCAACTAGGAGCCATGGTCAAAACGCTGACAAACAAAGAAGGCTGATACCATTTTCTGAAATTAGAATACGGTCTTTTTTAATTTGCATGACCACGACCTGTTTTTTGCAGGTCGTATTATCAGAAATTATATAATCTTTCCTGCTTCCATTATATTTCTTTTTTGGCTTCATAAATTACTCCTGCCTTTCGGCTCATTAATAACACAATAAGTACCATTAAACGCCAAGCATCCTCCTGGCCTGACCGTTGGTCTGAAAATCACTCAGCATGTCCTGACGCGCTTTTTTAGCGCCATCGGCAGCACCCTGACGCGCGGCCTCCTGCATGGCACGATTAAGCGCGGCGTCACCGTTACCAGAGACATTGATATGCTGGGTAATATGGATTTCACCACTTCCCGCTGGTGCGGTTTGCGCCCCGGTTACTCGGACACCGAGCGAACCATCCGCAGAGCGTGTGAGTGGCATGATGGCTTCCGGGCCAGCCTCCCCCATCAGCCCAGCGCCTTTCGCAAAAGCAAAGTATGTCGGTGATCTGACAATGCTGTTACTGTAAGCACTGAGGCTGGCGGAAGCGTAAGCCCCTCCCTTAGCGTTGAGCTGAAGACCTGATGCCGCCGAGTTGTAAGAACCAGACGGTGTGGACCCGCCAGCAGAGCCGCCAAACAATCCGCCCAGGAATCCACCACCGCCCATAGAAGACTGCAGCGAATTGACGATCATCGCGTTAAGGATAATTTTCTGCATGGATGCCAGTACCGATTTTGACCAGTCCTCCCAGTCAACTTTGTTACCGGCCAGCGCTTCAGAAATATTCCCCACCAGCCCAGACATGGTATTGTTCACCAGGTCTGCTGACTGTGAGGCATAATCGGAAGCAGTATCTGCCCAGTTAGCAAAACCCTCCCGCATCCCAGCAGCCCAGTCACTTCTTTGGGCATCAGACGCAGCGTAGAAACCCTCCTGATCGCGTAAGCGTTCATCGAGATAACGTTTATTCAGTGCCAGCTCCTGGCGATACAGTTCCTCAGAGATATCACCGGACTGATACTGGCGCTGAAGGTCAACGTTTTTCTGCTGAAATTCATCCCTGATACGCAGCATTTCCTGCATACGCTCACGCATACGGCTCCCTTGCCCGTATCCAGTGAGTTCAGCCTGGTTTGATGCACGCGAGCTGGCGTTAGCATCGGCAAGGTTTGCCTCATACGCTGCCAGTTGTTCACGAATTTTTTGCTGATCAATCAGCGCAGCATTTTGCAATACCGTCTTTTTCTGGGCTTCTGTCAGAGAAGCAAGTTCCCCCTGGCTGATCTGGTATTTAACCTTCGCCAGTTCAGTATTCTGACCTTGCAGGGCGATCTGCTCTTTTTGCTGCTTGATAAGGCGCTTATACACATCCTCGGTTTTCTCGCCTTCGGTTTTACCGCCCTTCGCCTTAGGTTTGTTGGCCTCATTATTCCGCCATTCAGCAAGACCGTTATTAATCAACTCCTGACGGCCTGTCTGGAATTGCGGATCACTGGTTAACCCCAGGTCATCGGCTGCATAACTCAGTCGCAGGCGCTCTTTTGCTTCACCCTTCAGGCGTGACAACTCCAGATCCCGGCGGCTCTTTTCGAGGGCATCAGTTTGTTTTTTGTCGAGGTCGGCCTGAGGAAGTCTGAGCGGAACGTTAGCCAGGCCCTGTCGAGCCATGAGGAGTTGATTACCCACCCCCAGAAGTTTATTAAATTCCGTATGCTGTCCATTCATCATGATCAGTGACTGATATACAGCATTTTGACGCCAGGCTTGCTCGCGTATCAAATCGTTACGACGCCGCTCTATTTCTTCAAGGGCCTGCTGAATCCCGCGAGACTTATCTCGCATATCATTCAATTTTCCCTCTTCAACCGCGAGTTGATCAGTAACAATAGCGATAGCTCTTAAAATATTTGCATCGTTCTCGCTGTTAATGCCCGGTTTACCACGAGAGGCATTAAGATCATCAATTTGAGACTTCAGATCACCAACCTTCCTGGCTTGCTCATCAATCAGACGATTTTGTTCGGCAAGCGCTCCAACAGTCTTACCCCGGTTGTCATCTGTTTCCGATAAGGACATGCGAGATGTTTTTTCTCTAATCTCGTCAATTTGACTTGCATATTCCTGAGCAGAACGCCGAGCCTGCTCCTGATTTTGATACATCGCATACCAGGCACCAGCACCCAACATTACCAAACCAGGAACTCCGCCGATGAGACCAAGGGCACCACTCATGAGCCGAGTACCGACAGATGTCACGCTATTGAGATTACTTTGAGTCGAAACACGATTTGAGAGGTTACGGTTTAAGGCACCCTGAGCGGCAGCCAGCCGTCTTTCAGCGACAGCCTGAGCGTCGGCATTTTTAGCTGCTACCAGCCCTGCCTGCGCACGTTCAAGTGCTGTTCTGGCTCTCACCTTTTCCGTAGCTGTACCGCTGGCAAGAGCGGTAGTCAGTCTTGTATGGGCAGCAGTGACTTTTGCTTCAGCTGCCGCGACTTTCTCTTGCTGAGCTGCCTGAACATCTGCACTTCTTGAACTCTGTACTGCTTGCTGAGCCCGATAAACTTCAGCCCTGGAAGCCGCAACAGCAGACTGAGCCGCTTTGTCCTGCGCGACAGCAAGAGCAACCTCTGACTTAGCGGCGGATATTAGTGCACCAGTTGCACTCGTGGCACTGGTTACAACTCCGCTGAGGTATCTTGCCAACCCAACGCCAACAAGCGCACCAGCTACTGTTGTTATTGTGGACATATTGTCAGCAACTTCACTGAGCGCACCGCTCACTGCTGATGAGGTAAAAGAATCAAGCGTCTGTGCGACATTATCCAGTCCACCAGACAACGCATCGGTAGCACCAGTAGCCTGGTTGACACCACCAACCCAGGCCATGAATGAGTTTGTCACTTTTTGCAGGGAACCGGATACGGTTTGCGGCATGCTGGCAAATTCACCCTGCAATGCGCCAAGTTGGCCCATTAGAGCTGGAACAACCTTATCAATTGTAAGTTGACCCTGGTCAGCCATACTTTTCAGGTCTTTTCGAGCCACGCCCATTCCGGTGGCCAGAGCTCGGATTACGCGATCACCCGCTTCGTTAACGGCGTTAAATTCTTCACCGCGAAGAACACCTTGCGCCAGAGCCTGGCTGAATTGGGTTATAACCGAGCTTGCCTCCTGCGTATTTGCCCCGGAAAGCTTAAGACCGGTTGAAACGGCCTCTGTGATTTTCAGAACTTCGTCAGAGCTATACCCGTATTCACGCATTGAAGCAGCTGCGCGTGAAAAAAGGTTTGCGTTATCGGAAAACGCCGTTCCTGTTCTTTGACTGATTTCCATTAACTGTCGCTGGGAAGCAGCAAAATCATCAGCAGAGGATGATGCCTGTTTGAGGCGCGCGTTTACGGAATTCCACTCGTCGGCGATTTGTACAAGCTTGCCCGTTGCAAATGCTGCCGTAGCTGCAGCAGCAGCCCTTCCTGCAGAGGCAAAGCCGTTTGTAAGATCGGATAACGCCCTTTCGCTTTCACGCGCAGCGGCGGCGGCTTGACGGCCACCATTTTGCATAGTCCGATAATAATCCTGCCCCATCCGCGAGGCGCGTGAAATCTCTGTTTGGAAAGACTGTGAATTGGCGGAAATCTTAATGATCAGTTCGCGCAACGTAGCCATATTTCACCCATTAAAAAACCCGCCAATTCGGCGGGCTTCTTATTCACTTAAATAGTTAAAATGCTGTTGGTGAAAACCTGTAATCACCATTAGCTCCATAACCAATTCTATAAATTAATGTTTTATCTAGAACCACATCTGCACCCACCTCAACCATTCCTCCTGCACACCACCCATGGGGAGTTGCACTTAAAATGTGTCTTCCTGGCTTTGTATACAGTGTTACTTTTTCTCTTGTGCTTAAATCAGCTACCGGGTTTCCATCTAAGTAAACACTTGCAAGACATGCACTCCCAATAAATCCCGAGTCTCGTTTAACTATTACAACACCGGTTTCTGGAGACTTACTTGTTATCTTCTTATCCCAAACCCTCTCTTGGGGAACAATAGAGGCTTGTTCTGTATTTACAGGTTGGGTAGAGCAACCTGCCAATAATATTAACGCAGCACCCAGAAGTATTTTTTCCATTAAATTATCTCCAGAATTATTAGTGGCTAAAATCCTAATGTTTTCTGGGTAAAAAGTCACTGAGTTGCAGCTGTAAGTGCAGCCTCAAGTCCTGCAAACGGGTCCTTCGGTTCTGATTGCTCTTCACCACCCCATCGCAGGATCGCATCGTCCAGCGGTACTTTTGCCCCCTGCGAGCCGTAGATGGCAGAGACGAGCTGGGCTGCCTGAATGTCGCCACGGATATCGCCAACCGGACTTTGCCTGTCGTACTCAATCCACATCAGAAGCTCGCTTGCCGTCATATTCTGCCGAAGCTCTGAGAGCGTGCGCCCCATCCGGAGCGCAAGCGACATCAGAAACTTTACGCCGGGGGTTGAGACTTTTCCCGCGCTTCGTCCGCGTTGTTGATCAGGTCAAGCGCCTGTTTTAGCAGGCGTGAATGGACGGGGCCGTAGATTTCACGCACCTGCTCTTCTTCATCTACGCTGAATACCGGTTGCTTATCGGTGTCACACAGGACGTCAATGAAGAGCACCACGTCAGCACAAAGATTGCGGTGCGCCTTTTCCGATACCGACACATTTTCGTCATCAGCACCCGCTTTCACCACTTCCTGCCAGCGCAGCCAGGCTTCACCTGACGGCTCACGGAGAACCACTTTGACGCCCTCCCACTCAGGAACGGCGACCGTCTTATGACGGAAACCCGACATCTTAGCCAGGGCGAGATTTTTAATATTCTTCATGCGACCTCTCAGGAGCCAGACTCGATATTTTCAGGCTTACCTTTCAGACGTAGGGAGAACGTTGCCGCCACTACGCCGTTGGTACCTGAAGACCAGGTGTGCTGGCGGATTTCAGCCAGGAACTTAAAGCCCTTGCCGGAAGGGAAGATTACCTGGAAAGCGTAGGTCGTATCGTTGTCATACGCATCACGCAAGGCGTCCTGCGCCGGATTCTTGTAGAAGTTTCCGGACAGAGAGATTTCTGACGGAGAAGGCAGGCCGTTAATGTTCTCCTGCTCGGTCGAGCAAAGCGTTGTTACGTCGATATCCTGCTTCTGACCACCGGTGAACTGAATTTCTTTGATGGTGCAACTCAGATCGAGGAAGGTTGCGGAATCCATCGTTTCTTTGGTGGCTGGCAGGGAGGAAATAAGGATCTTCGTCAGCTGCGATTTTTCATAAAGTGCAGACATAGCTGTCTCCTGGAAAAAGAAAACCCGCCATCAGGCGGGTTCGTTGGGTGAATTAATTGTCAGGGGGTAACTTTAAAATCCAGGGTGGCACGGTAGAGCCGATAATCTGGCTCGTACCCGGGGATTTTTACCACCTCTGTAGGGTTTAACTGCTTAAGCGATGCGAGCGCCAAATCTCTCAGGGATCGTGATTCAGTGATCGTTGTGGCATACACATCGACCTGAACGGAAACCCTGCTCTCTGCCTGGCCACACAGTACGTCAGCGGAAACATCATCGACGATGGAAAAGATAATCCAGGGTGGAGAGACAGACGGTTTCCCGTCACTACCTAATGGCGCAACATAGGGATATACCCGTCCTTCTGCCAGGGGAGAAAGCAAAGCGTAGATATCATCTTCATTCACTTGCTCAACACCTCATCAATAGCCTGATTCATCCTAGCAATGGCGACGCTGGCGGCCTCTTCCTCGCGCGTATCGTAAGCGGGTCGCACAAAAGGATGCGCAGGCATGTTCGCAGTGCCAAGCTCCACAAAGCGCCAGTAAAAGGCATTTCTCGGGTTATTCGCCTTCATCGTGTTATCGCTGTTCCCAGTGCGCGGGTTAACACCACGAATGTGGACGCCGGAAGAAATTTCCCCGCGGCGGCGGCTTTTTTGGGTCACCACCACCACGTTTTTTTTCAGTTTTCCGGTACGCACCGGCGCGCGGGCGATCACTTCTTCCTTAAGCACTTCGGCGCCAGCGCGCGTGGCATCACGCAGAACCTTATTGTTTTCAGCGCGGCTGAGCGACTCAAGGTCTTTTGCGATGTCATTTAAACCGGAGAAGTCGAGGCTCGTTTCAATCATTTTTCGGCCCCCTGCTTACATAAAATTTCGAAAAGAACACCACGAGAATCAGGTATTGGTGGACCAACAATATTTAAAACAGCCCCCTTAAACGGGCCAGTTTCAACCCTTATCCTGGAGGCAGCAGTGATATCACGGCGAAATCGTGTCCACACCCTGATAGTAGCGATGGCGGTTTCAGCCCCTGCCGCTACCAGTTCACGTCCACTAATCCCTTTTACTTCGGCCCATGTCTCCGGGGCGTCATGCCACGATTCAACGGGCTGCCCGGAGCTATCCCTTTCCGAAGAAAGGTTCTGTACGGTGATTCTGTCTCTGAGTCTCCCGGCCTGCATAACACCTCCTACAACCCATAGATTCGGTACGGCTGCAGTAATGCTTCCACAGCAAATGGGATATCTGATGTTATGTTCCCGATATTTACTGCCTCTCGGTTTGCATACCAGTGACCGATAAGGAGTAACATCGCAGCCTTCACATCGTCTTTAAGGAGAATCGAATCAGGGTCTTCTGCGTATCCAGGGCTGCTTTCAGTGTCATAGAGCGTTCGCCTTGTCCATGTCTGTACATATTGCGCAGCCGCACCTGTGTATATCTTCAGCAGAGCATCATCGCCGGTAAAATCGGTATCAATGCGGCAGTGCTGTTTCACCACATCAAGATCGACCATTATTTTTTCGCCTTCTTGTCCGCTTTTACTTCCGGCTGTTCCTGCTGCTGTTCCTGCTGCTGTTCCTGCTGCTGTTCCTGCTGCTGTTCCTGCTGCTGTTCCTGCTGCTGTTCCTGCTCTGCAGGATTTTCTGATTCATCGAGCTTCGCATAGCCTTTTTTGATGAGCTCGCGACCGTGCTGTTCCAGAGTTTCCAGCGGAAGCCCCTCAGTAACGACAGTACCGCCGAAATAAATCGGTTTAAGTGCAATCAGTTTCATTTTCCCACCTGTAAAAGCGGCCCGAAGGCCGCATTATTTATCAGCTACCAGCGCCAGTGCTGAATGAACCGTACACGAATGCTTCAGGGCGTTTAACGGCCAGTGCCAGACGTTCTTCACAACGGATGGTGATCATGTTTTTCTCGAAGTCGTCGGCGTTCTCCGTGGAGATAACCACGTTCGCATCTTCGCGGTCGAAGATTTGCGCCCCAGCGTTGAAAGCACCGGTCAGGAATTTACCCTGGAAGGCCGCCGCTTCCGTGGCTACAACCGGCAAGCCCCAAAGCGTCGGTCCAGTCAGCGCTGCAGGGTTAGCCAGGATGTAACGGCCAAGGCTGTCTTTGGTCAGTTCGATCCGCGCCCAGTCAATGAAGTGAAGAACGTGGCCAGATGCTGGGAATCGCGCCAGTTGCGCCTGCAGCATTGCCAGGCGCAGATCGTCAATCCCGCTCTGCTGTTCCACAGTAAACGCCGGATTAAACGCTGACGCCTGAGGAACAATGCCATGCAGATGCACGCCGGTACCATCACCGAAGAGAATTTCCTGCTCTTCCGCGTACTTCAGTCCGTAGCGCATTTCTGCATCAACGGTTGACTGCAGCTGTGCGAAGTCATCCAGGATCTGCTTCGAGGCTTTGAACAGGTGAGCGATGGTGCTTACACCAGTGATTTTCGGCGTAAACTCAATGTCGCTGTATGGTTTCTGTGAATTTTCAGGAACCACTTTCGCGTTGTTGGTAAAGCCTGTCTGTTGCACCCAGAAAATAGCCGGGGAGGAAGTGCGACCAGGCGCAATCAGATCGCGGATGAACAGGCGCTGCTTCGGTGCCGTATCGATGCCCGGAATTCGCTGGGGTTCGACGACGCCATCAGGCACATCCGCAGAAGTCAGTGCCGCCTTAACCGGGATACTGATACGTTTGCCACCTTCCACACCGGAGGCAAAGGTTTTCAGCGCTTCAGCAGAGATCACCTGCTGGCCGATTGATTCCACAACATGCTTCGCGTTTGCCAGCGGCATCTGAGCTACATGCTGCTCGAGTTCGCCCATAGCTGCCTTCAGCGTTTTTTCTGCCTCACGCAGGGCATTGAACTCAGAAGCCATTTTATCGACGGCTGCCTTTGTTTCTTCTGACAGCTTGCCGGACTTCTGCGCCTCCTTCACTGCTTCTTCTGCTTTCGCGTTGAACTTGCCGGTTGCCTCTTCAATGCTGGCCGTGACTTTTTTCAGAATATCGTTTACTTCAGACATAAAGGGTCCTTATTTGACTAACGCCGCCAGGGCGCTTTCAAGTGAATTGATGGTTTCAGGTTTGATGTCTTCGGCAGCGCCCGGCGTACCGTCGTTGGTGGTGACAGCGCCAGGCATGCCACCGGATAAGGCTTTAATGAGTTTTCTGCGCTCAGAGCGCGGGGTGTTGGTCTTGGCCAGCAATGCATCAAGTTTGCGAAGCGCGGCTGCAGGCGATTCGTCGCCGTCGCTGACCGCATCAGCAGAAAGCAAGCTGTCTGCCAGTCCCTTCGCCACAGCATCACTGCCTCCTATATAGCTTTCCGCGTCCATCAGCTTCTGCACAGCGGCCATATCAAGGCCGGAGCGCGCCGCGTAGATGTCAGCCATAGCGGTATCGAAGGGTTCCAGTGACTGTGCCAGTTCTGCAAAATCATGGCGGTTTCCCATCGCGTATACCCAGCAGTTGTGGATCATCATGAAGGCACCGCGGCCAATCTGAATATCATCCCCGGCCATCGCAATTATCGAGGCGGCGCTGGCGGCAATGCCCAGCACCTTCACCGTTACACGGCCTTCGTATTCGCGGAGCAGGTTATAAATAGCCAGACCTTCGAACATGTCGCCGCCCGGTGAGTTGATATTCACCGTGACGTCGGCGCCGTTCATCGCCCGAAGCGCACCGGCAATACGTTTAGCTGTTACTCCTTCGCCCCAGTAGTCCTGCCCGATAACATCAAAAACAGAAATGCTGTTATCGTCGGTGGCCGCCGCTTTGATCCCGCCGTCCCAGCGGTCCAGTGCGGACGGTAATGTTTCACAGGTAACTCGCGCGCAGGGGCGACCCGCCGGTGCTACCGGAAGTTGTTTTTTGCTCATCAGGAAAGTGCTCCTAAGCGGCCTGTTTCAGCGGAGATTGTTCAAAGGAAATATCGGGGAATACGTGGTTATGCAGCTCCCGCAGGGCCAGTGCCTGAACAGCAGGGTTGCTGCTTTCGAGATTTTTCAGTTGCGTCAGGTTGAGCTGAACGGTGTAAATATCGCCCCCTTCAATTGGCGGCATGTTCTCAAGACGACGAACGTCATTGCGGGACATCCAGCCATTTTGAAGCGCGCTGGTATAGTATGCCGCGCGACCGGCACTATCGGCTCGCAGTAGACCTTCAACAGAAAATTCTGCAAACACTTCGTCATCGCTGTCGAGTAAGCACCGGCCAATTTCCTGCTCAATATTCACCAGCAGCGGTCGAAGGGTATGAGTCAGAAACTGCAGGTTCATACCTTCCAGGCTGGATGCCCAGCTGCTTTGTTTCGTGGTGTGACCAACCATGAAAGGCGGCACGCGAAACCAGCGGCAGATCTCCTCAATGCTAAATGCGCGGCTTTCGAGCATCTGAGCATCTTCCGGGTTCATGGTCACGCCCTGATATTTCAGGCCGCCTTCAAGAACCATAATTTTTCCGGCGTTTTTGGAGCCGGTGAATGATGCCATATAGCCACGAAGTCTTTCACGTTGATCGTCTGTCAGCGCATTATCAGCGGAGAGAAAACCTGAGCTCTGCAGACCCTGCTCGAATATTTTCGCCGCGGACTCTTCAACGGCCATTGCTGAACCGATCACATCCCGGCCAGTCTTCATCGGCATCATGCCGCAAACACCATCCAGACCGAACCCGCGAATGTGCATGATGTTTTTAACCGGAATGACGCGCTCGTTTCCGTTTTCAGTGTATGTGTATTCCAGCGTCCCGGTCGTGAGACGTTTAACCACCATGTTCTGCGGCAGTAAAGGCACCAGCGAAACCAGGCGGTTTGCGATGAATTTCTTCTCAATGAAGGCATTCCCGCGCAGACAAATACTGGCGACCACCATCAACATAAAGCGTGATGGTGTCATTTCTGAATTGGGTCGGCGGCACAGTATCGAATAGGCCGGATGATCGGTTGCCGCTTTACGCGAACCGTCAGGCTGTCGAACGTATATTTTCAGCGGAAGGGTTGAAATAGACTCGCTTAACAGTCTTACGCATGCCCACACAGCCGATAGCTGGATGGCTTTATCGGCCGTGACCACCTTTCCGCTGCTGCTGGTGCCAAACCATTCCTCCCAGAACGTGCCGGTAGTCAGGCTGATAGGCACACCAAGCCAGTTAAGCAGAGCGCTTTTCACCCTGCCTGGCTGTTTGTTTTTTTTCATCAGAAACCTACCATGATGGGATTATTGAAGAATCCGGAGAGATCCTGCTGGTCGTTGCCACCGTTAACCAGAACGCGGCTCATTGCTGTGAACAATGCCGCCGGGCCATCAATCTTGGCCTCTGGTGTGGACTTGTTCGGGAAAATGTTCTCGTTCCGGTCAGGTTTGACAGTTACGTTGGACATCATCCAGTTCATTACCGGGTGATCACTGTGATGGAAGCGGCCACCGTATACCAGTGCTTCGACTTCTTTCATCGCCTCAGAGAAATTGCGAACCGTCTGTGGCACTTCCACCAGCGGCAGCCCTTCTTCTGCCAGCGCAAGGCTGAACTGCGTCGCACTCCACGGGTCGAAGCCAATTTCTTTCAGACTCTCGCCAGCAACCCACACCTGCAGCTCTTCCTTAATCTGGGCATGGTCGATTACATCCCCGTCGGTAAGGATCAGCTTGTCTATCTCGGCCCACTTACGATAGAGCTCTGCCATCTGGCGTGAACACTTCTCAAGGCGTCCCTCCGGCAGCCAGAATTTAAAATCCGCATGAACGTGGCCACCTGGCGCGCGCCAGACTTTAGCGGCTGCACAGATATCAATTTTGTTTGAAAGGTCAACGCCCACCCAGGAGGGATAGGTTTTAAGTTCGTGCTGCGGGGCGATAAACTCGCATTTCTCCCATTTCATCATGTCCATCCAGGCAGACTCAGCGGTAACCCAGATATTCATGTGTTTGGTGAAAAAGTTAATCCTGGCCGAAACCTGCTCTTTCGCCTTTTTAGCCAGGCGGCGCAGGTCATCCCAGCGCTTACAGATACCCAGCCCCGGATTCGCCTTCTGCCAGACTTTTTCATCAAAGGGATCGTCACCTTCATCTAAGGTGTAGATGATGGCAAAAAACGTATCGTCTTTAACCAGGCCGCGCAGGACCTTGATTGCGTAATCGCGTAGTTCGTAACAGATACCTTCTTTGTTGAAGCCGGCGGTGGTGATACCGAAAAGTAGCGATTGCAGGCGCGCGCCTGTGGCCGTCTCCAGAACGTCCCAGACGTCACGGGTTTTATGAGCATGCAGCTCGTCGACGATGGCACAGTGGATGTTCAGGCCGTCGAGGTTGTTCGCATCTGATGATAAAGGCTCGAATTTGGAGGCCGTTTGCTCCTGGTAGATAGCGAGCTTGTTGAATTCGAAGATCCGCCCAAGAGTGGCTTTCGCCTTCTTGACCATATTTTTCGCGTCTTCAAAAACAATTCGCGCCTGGTCACGGGTGGTTGCAGCGGAATAAACCTCCGCACCGCCCTCGCCGTCAGCGCCAGCCATATAGAGCCCCACGCCGGAGCAAAGTGTTGATTTGGCATTTTTACGGGCCACCTCAACATCTGCTGTACGGAAACGCCGAACCATCACCGGCCGACCGCTGCCGTCGTTACGCAGGACGGTTTCCCCCGTCTCTTCGTTAACCAGCGGGATAACAAAACCAAAAATATTAATCAGGATGAAAACATGCCAGTCCATCAGATCGATAGGCTGGCCTGCCAGCGCGCCTTTGACGTGAGGCACAAAATTATAGAAATTCAGAATGTGCTGCGCGCGCGGCTCACTGAAGAAAATACCGCGCTCTTCGCCGTGTGCCAGATCGTCAAGAAAACGCTGACAGGCAAGGCGCACATACTCACAGGCAATAATTTCCCCCGCCACTACCCTCTCGGCGTAGCGGATGCCTTCTGCAACCTTAGCCATTAATCCCTCGCTTTCATAAACTCGGCCAGCGGGTCAACCGCATCAGGACCTTTTGCATTCACTTTAGAGCGGCTGGCTGGCGTCATGCCGAACTCACCGAGCATGGCGCGCAGACGTTTCCAGGCATCAGCTTTCATGACGGCTGCCGGGTGAGCCTTGATCATCACATCCCCGCTCTGCGTTTCGGTCCGGTAGGTGTACCCCTCAATTTCAAGCGTGTCGCAGTGGTGCCGGTATTCGGTATATGCCTCAACCAGCAACTCAAGGGCTCTGGCGTCCAGCTGGGACATCACACCGATAGCATCGAGCTCGTCGGCCATCCGCTTAAACCAGTATTTCCCCTGCTTGTTGAAATGCTTCGGCGTTGGGGGTACCCCTGCAGCTGGCTTAGGTTCGTTTTCATTAATCGGGCGTTTTGATGGGTTACCCCTCACCAAACGTAGATGGGTCGGGGTTTTCGGTGGTCCAGACATAATCGAAAACTCCTATTAATCATCGAGTGGGGGACCCCTAAAAAAGTTTTCTAACCTGCGGCGATGTGAAAAGAGGTTAGGCGGCGGTCCTTTGGCGCGTCGTTCCTGAACTTTCAACCCGCCCTCCCCCTCGGTCTATTCAAATGAGAATTGATGTCATTTGAGTCTTTCGACCGCTGTTTTCGCCCTGTGGCAGGGCTTGCAGAGGCTTTCAAGGTTGGACAGGTCATCGGTCCCCCCATTTGCTTTGGCGGTGATGTGGTCCACCGTCTTAGCGGGTGTATACCTTCCATTTCGCAGGCATTCCTGACAGAGGTGTTTATCCCTGTCGAGAACGATTGGGCGCAGCCTGTCCCACTTACTGCCATAACCGCGCTGGTGCCTGCTCTGTCCTCGCTGATGCTGCTGCCAGCCTTCGTTAAGATGCTTGGGACAATAGCCAGAGCGGTCTGTGGTTGTTCCAGGACAGCCACGCTTGCGGCATGCTCTCGGTATTAACGCAGGCATCAGGCTAATCTCCACGCCCTGCGGCGTTCTGTTCGTGGTGCTGAGTCAGGGTGACACTCGACTGATTCAAAGTCTGCATGGTCCACCAGCGAGTAACACGGATAGACCACTGCAGCGCCCCAGGCATCACCCACGGCATAATCAGCGGGCTTACTGTTATCCCATCGAGACAGCACGCGGTTGATATGTTGCGGAGGTACGCTATAGCACACCCCGTGTATCAGTCGCGGCAGAGTGATGTAGTCAGCCTGAGTTTTATCAGCAACAATCAACCGCTCGGCTATCTGCATTTGATACTGAGGTGGTCGGCCTGTACCGAGATAAAAACTCACCAGAGAATCAGGGAAGCGGTTTAGCCAGTGACCTATCACCAGCTCAGTAAGACTGCTTGAAGGCTGAGCATCATCTTCAACAACAATTACCCGGCATGTTTTTTCTGCTGCCCATTCAAGGGCGCGTCGATGATTCCAGTTCGCGCCATGGTTACCATCGTCAATCAGCAGATGAGCATCCAACATCGTAGCAAGACGTTGTGCATGCCCTATCCGGGAATGATGACCAACCACAACAAACTTCACTTGTGTTTCCACCATGCGGCCTCCTTACCGATACCATCAGTTTTGAAAACGGTATGTACCAGAGGGCCAGTGACCAGCCTGTCAGCGAATGACTGCGCGACAATACCGAACGCCAGCATGTCACCCACCGCGGCGCCAACCTGTTCTTTCTTCCAGAAACGATAACTCTCGATCCGGTAATAAAGACGGATGATGCCGTGAGCGAACGCCATTACATCAGCACGGGTGCCACCCAGCAGACCAGCGTTAAGCATCACATCACCGCGGTGCGCTTCAATGAATTCCTGATAGATACGCTCAGGATGATTCTGTTTCGCCCAGGAGTCGGCGTAGGTCTTCGGTTCAGAACCGACATACACCTTCCCGGGTTCCATTTCTTCCCACGGCGCGCGAAGCATTTCGACATCGGTACCATCAGTACACCAGACGAACCGGTACTCAGGGTGATCTCGCAGGTGCTGCCAGATGTGCAGCCAGCGACGAAAGTAGACATTCATCTTCACGTCAGGTACGAGATACAGCTCAACATCTGCCGGGGCCGTCAGTAATTCATCCACCAGCGCAATACGGCCACAATTTCGAAGCGATGCCGCCCACCTGTTCAGAATGTCAGGCGAGGCCGTCATTTTCGTACCACGCTGAGGATCAGGCTGGCTGGTCAGTAACGTAGTGATAACCACGTCGCGCTGCTTCCGGTATTCAACGTAACCGGTATACCCGGTATCACGCCGTTCGTTGTGGATCTTCACGTTACGTTCCACCAGCGCCTGGCGGTCGGGCCTCGGCACTGAACGCTCTACGGCCTCATGCTCATCGAGAGAATGAATCAACTTTTCTGAACCGATGACATCAGCGTAAGCCCAGGTCGTCAGGCCAGCGTTATGGATGCGCAGGGCAAGGTCGCTGTGTTCGTACATGCCGCGACCATAAACAGGATCGAATCCGCCCACCTTCTCGATGGCGCTGCGGTGGTAATAAAGCATCACGCCACGCTGCCCGGTATACGCCACATGCTGATTGTCACGGTAAAGCACCGAAAGGTCATTCAGCTTGTTCGTGCCAGCAAGATCGAGAAACTGGTAAGCCAGGTGTGGCTCGGGTGATTCGATGTAGGGAAGATGCCAGTTATCGGCGATGGGCCAGGCATCATCATCCCACAGAAAAAGATGCTCGCACCCGGCATCCATCAGGGCTGACAGGCTAGCGTTCTTCGAAGCAACAATGCCGAGTGATGTTTCATTGCGAAGCAGCTGCACGCCGTCGGGCACTACCGCTGCAGGTTTTGAACCATCATCGATAACAACCACCAGCGCGCCGGACGGCAGGTGCTGCATGTGGTGTTTAAGGGAACGTTTTAGGACGTCCTCGCGGTTGTGCGTGGTGATGACAATCCCAATAACTGACGATGCGACTGATTGAGGAACATAAGTCACACCATTGACAGTGACTTGCATGCTTACTCCGAAATTTATGGATAAAAATCAGGGTTTTTGATTTGATACTTATGCACGTTTGGCAATCTAATCATGAAGGACGCAAAAATGAGTAACTTAGAAGAACGCATTGATAATCTTGAAGATTACGTAAATAGTCTCCAATTGGATCTTCATGCAGCAAAAGTGGCTATAACGGTCATGTCTACTGTTATCAACACGATGAATAAAGAACATGGCTTGCTTGCACGGGCGTTCCAGGAGGGCATTGATGCTGCACCACCCGTAGAATTTGAAAATCCGGTTCCAGAAGGATATGAGAAGCAACTGAATGAAAAAATTTTAGCGCTGCTTTCTAAAGTTACTGAGTAAGCATTCCACGCCAAATATCCTTTTGCGGGGATAACCATTATCAAGCTCACCAGCTGGTGAGCTTTGTAATGGCTACTTGTTCAGGAATGACTCGATAAACTCACGTTGGGGATGACGATAATTCAGAATATCTTCTGGCATCTTCATAAAGCGGTTGTTGCTGTCTTTGGCAGTAACAAAACAGCTATGAATCCCACAGACATTCGTTTTAATTGTGTCGTCGTATTCAAAAAGCAGTTGAGCCATCTTTTCTTGCCACTCCTTTGGCATTGCCTCCATAAAAACTCGGGGCATCACGCAGAAAGCGGCATGTGACAGGCCAAACCACAGTTGCAGGTCTTTACGATACTCTTCATCCATCGTCTTTACCTTTGTAGCGTTAAAACGCCCGCTATTGCGAGGCTCTGGTTTCTTTCTGGCAGTTCGCCTGCCACGCTTTGTTATGCGCCAGGATGTCTTTCTTCGTCTGGCGGTCCATAACGTCGATGTCGTGATCAGTCAGGTAGATTGGCTTTACCCAGTCACAGGCAGTATCAACCACCACCGGGACGCTTCCACGTGTCACGCAGCTCGCGATCAACATCGTCATCAGGCATGTGGTTAACAGTTTGCTGTACATTGCTGGCCTCTTTCGTTGTCTCTACCCTGCGTTCTGCTGCTGCAACCACTGCCGCTGCGTTATCTTCGGTGCGCTGCTGGTCGGCTTTCGCTTCCGCTTTGCTGGTTCCGCGTGAATGACCCAGGCCAAACGCGGCGGCAATAGCAGCAAACACCGCGACAACGAGTCCGGTAATTATCTCAAGCGTCATATAACCACCCGCTCCTTTACCCAGCCATAAACAAACGTTTCGTTCGCGCTGCGCTGTTCTGCAAGCTCAAGATAACGCTGACCCTGGCTACAATTCAGGGCCCGAAGCATAACCAGCTCACCCTCTTTTCCGCGCCGGGAAAGATAGCTTTTTAACGCGCTGATGGTTCGCGGACCAATAAAACCATCTGCAATCAGATCGGGATAGAGCGTGCCCTGAATGTTGAACACGTTCAGCCAGCGCTGAAACCATTTGGTCTGAACCGATGGGCCCATGTTTACGCCGGTATCGCACAGTTCGGCGGCGATGGCTGGTGATACCTCAGAAACAAGGTCGAAACGTGGCCCTGTCCAGTAGTCAGCCGTCAGGATATCCAGCGCCTGCTGGCGGGTCAGGTTTCGCATATCTCCGGTGAATCCGTGGGCGCGAGCTACCGCTTGTGTGATCCCCCAGTTCGTTGGGCCGCCTTTGTCGTCAGGGTGATTAACGTAACCGCCCTCCTTACCAAGAATGGCGTCAAAAATTTCGTTTTTCGTCACGTTGTGCTCTCTCCAGTAATACGAGCGATATTGCCGCCAGCACGCCAGACAGCCACGCAGACAACAACGTTAATGAGGATTTCACCGTAATCGACCTGCACATAATCGCCGTGCCAGATGCGGAAAGCCGTGTATGCAGGAGCCAGAATCAGCCCGTAGGCCAGAAACTCCATTACCCGGCGGCGGCGCATACTTCGTTTACGGAAAAACATCAGGCGGAACGAAATCATGATGCAGGCCAGTGCATTAAGGTGAAGCAACAGCCATGGAAAGTTCAGCAGCAGCCACGTCATTCTTCCCCCTTCACGCCGGGCAGATTGCCTGTTTTTGAGCGGGCAAGAATGCGCAGCAGAATTGTCACGGAAACCGTTGAAGCCGCCAGTGCGCCAATCGCGGGCGATACCTTGATAGTGACTGGCGGACTTAGCTGATTTAGTCCGGCGTTGATAAGGGCGGCAATGATCTCTGAAGCTGTACCGGCGCAGTAAATGCCACCGATAAAGGAAATAAGCGCGAAAAGAATCTGCTTCCAGATTTTGTGGTCCTCAGAACTGAGGATATACAGTGCCGCCCCTGCGAGGGAGCAGACCATAACCGCAGGAGTGGCTTCAGGAAATAACGTGGCAAAAGTGATTCCAGTGGTTCCAGCGGCCACGCCAGCCGTTACCGTTGCAGTTATTGGTTCTGCGGACATTTAGCCCCCTCTTTTGCTGTAAGTCCTCTCAGAACGAGGGGAAATTAAAAAGGCCACCAGATGGCAGCCTTAGAAAAGAAAAACCTCGCCAAAGCGAGGTTATTTGAATTTGAGGCACCTCATCCAACAAACCACCCGAGGTTAATTGGATTTTGACGAGATGCTTTTGGATGAGCGCTGAACTCAAAGGTCAGTATTTTCACACAGCAATTTTGCGAAAAGCAGCGCCCATTCAAAACGGGGGTGCTTTTCAGTCACTCCGGGAAACCCATCATCGCAGACCGAAAAGCTTTAACTGGAGCGGGCAGCGGGAATCGAACCCGCATCATCAGCTTGGAAGGCTGAGGTAATAGCCATTATACGATGCCCGCATGGCACGCTGTACTGGAGTCGAACCAGTGACCGATTGCTTAGAAGGCAATTGCTCTATCCTGCTGAGCTAACAGCGCTTGGTCCGCCATCGAGGCCTCGAACCCCGTACAAAAACAACAGCGTGGTTGCTCGCTCTTCCCGATGAGCTAATGGCGGTTTGGTGGCCCTTGCTGGACTTGAACCAGCGACCGGGCGATTATGAGTCGCACGCTCTAACCAACTGAGCTAAAGGGCCGGGAGCGAGATGATACATAAGCGAAACTACCCTTGCAAGAATAAGGTCTTGTGACAACCGACTATACGATAGGGGTACTGGTGCAATGTACCTTCGCAAATACCCGGTTGCGGGGCCAAACACTCTGGCTCCCCACCAGACGCGACCGTAGCGCCAGGAACAGGATCGGACAGCCCCCTCAATGCTGTGAATTCTCTCAATATGAGGGGAAGTAAGGCCGCCAAACGAATCAATTTCAAAAGTGAAACTAAGATATGGTGATCTCAATTGCATGGCGATAAAATAAACGGTCCACTATCGAATGGAGCGATTCATGATTTTTCTTCGAACAGAAAATGGCAGCGAAAAAGTTGACGACTGGGAGCTAATCACTTCAAGACCAAATTTTGTTGCCAAAATAGCAAAAGGCGATCATCAGTTTGAGGAGATTATTGGTTACTATAAATTTAAGGAAGAAATCCACTGTGGTTTAACTGGATGCAACCAGCCACACCAAATGGGTTACATCGTCAAAACCTCAAGAGGTATAGAAACCAACATCGGCAACAAATGTGGAAAAAACGAATTTGGAGTTGAGTTTGGTGAAAACGTTCTCAGTTTCAATAAATTCATGGAGATCGAAACAAACCGAGAAATTATTAGCACCGCAAAAGATAAGTGTGATGCATGGAAAAAAAATATTGAAGCGCTACGAAGCATCAAGCCCACTATCGATTATCTGTCGTTTGCTATTGAAAAAAGTAAAAACTCCAATTTTTCTGGCAGGCTTGGAGCTGCAGAAATCCGCCTATTAGAAAAAAATCAGAGTGGCTTTGTAACTCTTTCAGAAGTTGAAACTGATAAGAAGACAAGAACCATTCTTTTTGCAATGAATAAGCATATGCGGGATTCTGGAGAGGCAACAAGCGAGTACGACATGGGGAAAGTATCATTTACCCATGTGCTACTACCCGAAAATAACCTTCGAAATTTATTTGTATCTATAAGTGAAGATATCAAAAAAATTCGTACCATTGATCTATCGACAGCACCAAGCCCTGAGATTGCTGAAACTGCCAGAATCGCGGCCACAATTGAAGAACGAATCAAACGACTAAAAAATCTAAAACATCAAGCCGGTAAGTTCTTAACTAAAAAGAACCTATTACCTATAGCAAATAAAATAAAATACTCTTCGACAGCAGAAGAAATCGAGCTTAAAAACTTTATGGGCTTTTTAGGTTGGCTTAAGTAATGAAAAAGCCCCGAGAGGGGCTTCATGTTGAAATCTTTTAGGCGTTACTCCGCATGATTAGAAGCATACATGACAACTTCGGACAAAATCAAGCTTTATGTAGTGAAAAAACTAAACTTTGCTGCTTTCTTCACAGCTACTGGTTACAGCCTGAAATTCCCTTGCCGCCTTCCCCTCCTCTTGCTGGCAAATGCTGACCAGCGCCTCAAGAAACGGTTTCCAGTTGCGAGTCCATGTTCTGACGTGCAGATCCGGAACGCGCTTCAGTATCACTTTATAGGCTGCGGTAGACGGCACCGCAGAAAATCCATTTCCGCTGCAGCGCTCGCAGGTTTTAAACACCGGAGCGCCGCGCTCGCTTGTGGCCTTGCGGTCTAGAACCTCGCCTTTACCCCCACACCGACAGCGGGCGCTGATCGTTCCCTTGCCTTCGCAAGCATCACAGACCGCCGGTACAACCTCTGTTACCTCCGTCCACTGCTCCCAGTCAGACGGTCGAACAGCACGAGAGCGGCAGGCCCAGTATGGAGCTTTACCCCATGGGTACGAAACCTTGCGGGTAATCTGCTCGCGGGTTGTTCGTCCGGTACCACTGCAACTGTGACATGTCACGCTGGTAGCCGCCGAACGGGAGTAATCGGCAAAGGCAAATTGTGCCAACATCTGCATGCACCAACCGAACTGCCCACCAGCTGCTTTGCGAACATTCTTCGGTGCGACATCCATCGCATATCGCGCCAGCGCCTGAACTGCGAGCTGTTCATCGGTTTTGCTGATTCCTGCTTTACCGAAGAACGCCGCCAGGCCGAAGCGCGCACGGCTGCTGGTGGTGCCAATCGCCGCCATTACATCTGTTCCTGTAAGGCGGTCCGGAGAAGTTCCCTTCACGTCGTCGCCGATATGCATTCCCTGAGGACTAAAATGTTTGAGTGATGCTTCCAGTTTCATGCGCTTGCCCCCGCTGTTTTAATGGTTTTAATAGTCTGCATTGCTGGATTGCCTATCTTTTGCGTATCGTCTGGTTTGAGTTTTCTGCTGTGGCGCCGAACGCTGCTTTGCTAACTCCTGGTCAATTGGCAGGAAGTGCCCGTTATAGAATCGACGGTAAATCGTGCCTAGTTCACCGTTGCGCTGTTTGGTCACGTTAATTTCCGCGATACCTTTCGCTTGAGACTCAGGGTTATAAACTTCGTCGCGGTAAAGCATCATGATCAGATCAGCATCTGCCTCGATCTCACCAGAGTTTTTGAGGTCTGAGTTCATCGGTCGCTTATTGGGCCGCGACTCAACGCCACGAGAAAGCTGGCTCAGTGCAAGCACCGGCGTTTTATTAGATTTAGCCAGACGCTTGAGTCCTTTTGACACCTCACCAACGGCAAGGTCATATCGTGCAGTGCTTTCGATTTTGATGAGTGCCAAGTAATCCACAACCACCAGCGCTATTTCCGGATGCGCCAGTTGTAGGCGGGTAGCTATCTGTTGAATCTGATCTACTGTCAGATCGGTGGAATCAACCATCCAGATACTACGGCCTGTCAGGCGCTCTACACCGTTTGTCAGTCTGGCCCAGTCCTCATCTTCAAAATCAGCAGCCTTTTTCAGGCGCGAAACTGACATGCCGCCGGCAGCAGATACCATTCGCTCTCCGATCTGGATATTTGGCATTTCCATGCTGAAGAACAGCACACCACGGCCCTGCTCAGAAACTTTGTCGATGATATCCAGCGCCAATTCAGTTTTACCCATCGACGGACGCGCAGCGATAAACACCAGGTCTGTTGGTTCAATGCCGCCAGTCTTTGCATCAAGCTCTTCAATACCCGTCATGAGGCTTCTGGCTTCTTCGAGCCCGCGGTTGCGTGCATCTACCCGATCCACTACAGCAGGAAGAATGTCGTCGATGTGAACTGGCTGAACGGTCTTTTCTTCGAGAGAAATTGCGGCAATGCTGTTCTGTGCGGCCCTGAATGCCGATAAAGCTGCATCACCATTGTGAGCACTCCGCAGATCTGCCAGCGCCCTTTCAATAACAGCTTCGGCATCGCGAACAGCTGCATTACGCTCCAGCGTCGAAACGTAGGAAACAAGCGCCGACTTCGCCCATGCGATACGGCTTGAGTCCAGAATGATTGCGCTGTGCTTTGGCATGCTTTCGCAGAGCAATACAGGGTCGATAACACCGGCCCCTCGCGCCTGACGGCAGATCCCAGTGTAGATTTCCCGATACTGTGGTACCGAGAAGGCGCTGGACGGAACTCTGGAGAGAATATCCAGTACCTCAGGGTCAGCACCACGCAGAAAAATCGCGCCGATTACCGCACCTTCCAGATCTTCATTTTTCCAGACAGGGGTCATGCTACTACTCCTGACGCAATAGCGCGGAAACTTCCCCAGCCAAATGCCAGACGGTTGCGTCCACCATCTGTAACCCGATCCACGATTCGCTCACCAATCGTCTCTTTCAGCTGGTCGAAGGTGAGATTGCTGATCAGGATTGTTGGCAAAATACTTTCGTACCGGGCATTGATGATTTCCTGCAGGATAGTCATTTCAGTCGGGCTACCGAACTGAACACCCACTTCGTCGATAATCAGCAGATCCAGTGAAGCAAATCGCTCAATGACATCTTCCTCTGTCACATCAGCATTGTGGCGCCACGTGCTTTTCACAGCCCGTGTGAGGCGCATGACGTCGGTTATTTCCACTTTAGCGAGGTGATCGCGAATGATGCTTTTCGCAATAGAAACTGCCAGGTGGTTTTTACCAGTACCGCAGTTTCCGGTCATGACTAACCCGGTTCCGGCTTTCAGACGCTCAGGCCAACTGTGGGTGTAACGCTGACAGGACGCGAGATTTTTGGCCGCATCCTGATTGATAGCTTGGTAGTTATCGAATTCACATGCTTCGAAACGTCGTGCTATCCCCGCATTGTCCAGCAGGTCGGCCACACGTAATGCACGCAGACTGGATTCGATGTCCGCCAGTTCCGCTTTCACGCACTCCGGGCATTGGGAATGCTTGACGTTTTCAACGCCACGATAGGCTTTTCCAGTTAGGGAAATACGTTGATAGTCACCATGCATTTCACAGGTGGCAGCGTGTACCTCGCCAGATTCCCAACTCCCCCACTGCCATGGTTTTTTATGCTCTACAGCAAACGCCAGTTCTTCACGAAGCCCTTCGCGCTTTGCCACCAGAGCTTCCCTTTCTTCGCGTTGTTTAATATTCAGCATTGTGATATCTCCTGCTTACCAGTTGCAGTCTGACTGGCCGTAATCTTGTTCACTGAACCCTGATACAGGGAGCATTCCGGTTCGTACGTTGGTTTTGCCTGCGGGAGGCTGCCATACATCTTCGAAGTGCCGATCAGGACCGAAGAACGTTGCAGCCTGTTTGACGAACTGAGTCCCCTCGCTACCTGTGGCGCGAACATACCCGGCATAACGGCTTACACCAGCCAGCATTGCCTCAGTGGTAACACCGTCTTTGATTCGAGCTTTCCAGGCTTTCCAGGCAGCTGCCTTGGAGTTACCACCAGCACGTTTTGGGTATGCCTGCCATGCCTGCTCGAACTCGTTGGAATAGTTCTCTTTGGAAGAGCGGTTTTCAGAAGGGGCTTTCCCACGTGCGCTAATATCTTGTGATTCTTGTTTTGAATTTACTTGTGGATCATGTTTTGAATTTACTTGTGGATCTGGGGTCAGATTCTGACGGGTGAAAACGCCATTTTTGTCAGAATCTGACGGGTGAAAACCGTTTGAACATACAGAATCTGACGGTTCAGATTTTGAAGGGTCAGATTCTGACGGGTGAAAACCGTTAGTCCTGCGCTGCTTTTTCAGCGCTGCCACTTTGTCCTTCTCAATGCGTGCCAGAGCCTCGAGACGATCGGCATTCAAATGATAAAGATTGGACGTGTTGCGATTACCTTTACGACGTGATTCACGACGCAGCCAACCGGAAGACTCCAGTTCTGCAATGGCGGTCCTGACCGTGCTTTCCCCGAGCCCCAGTTGGCGGCAAATAGTTTCAACACTCGGATAGCACACACCATCATCATTCGAGTAGTCAGCCAGGCGTGCCATAATCACCAGCTTTGCACCCTTAACGTCATGCGCGGCGCATGCGTCCCAGACGTTACCGAGAATTTTGCTACTCATACAAACTCCTGAACTGGCGTGATTGTGTAGCCGCGAGCTGGCTCAAGACGAACTGCAAGCCCGTTATCGAGAGCACCAATTTTTCTCACTTTCAGGAAACCTGCACGTTCAAGGGCCTTGATCTCCTTAAACATTGCCTGCTTTGAGCAGCAACAGAATTCGTAAAGTACCTGATGATCGATTACTCGTTCCCCTTCTCCATCCATAGAGCCGCCCATCAAAATGCGAAGCATGACCAACCGCTGAAGTGGGTTATCGAATGAATATTTACGTACGAAGTCAGAGTGATTCATGATTCCTCCAGCATGCCGTGACATGTCACACCTCATTATTCTCAGGGGTGGACTCTGTACCCTTTAGTTCTGGCCAGATGCGTTGCCAGTTTTCAGGGTTGAGTGACTGACGGCTTACAGCTCCTCCGCTTTGGATCTCAATTTGTACGCAAATTTCAGGACCAATCACTGAGCCGGTGCTCATAACCTTGCGCAAATAGTTGATTGTTGTCCCGCAACTTTCCGCGAAAGCCCTTTTCTGTCTTGGTGAAAGACTAGCCATGTATCTCTTTAACGTTTCCATATGATGCCTCTGGATAAATCAACAGGATTGATATTACCCACAGGTAATACAATAATCAATACCCACAGGTAATTTACCAACAGGTAACAACTGCTAGAATGAAAGCTATGGACAAATACGAGAAACGCCGCTTAAGGCTCATCCAGTTGCGGGATGAATACTGCAATGGCAACGCATCAGAACTCGCCAGGAAACTGGAGCGAGAGCCTTCCTACGTATCGCGAATGCTGTGGCCAGAAGGTAAGGCAGGCAAAAAACGAATCGCTGACGGGATGATAGAAGTTATTGAGAAGGCCTTTAATTTGCCAAGGGGATGGATGGATGAAATAGGCCTAGAGAATGCAAATGTTAGCTACGTAGGTCCTTACAAACCGAGCAGATCTTATCCTGTTATAAGTAATGTTCAGGCCGGTGCATGGTGTGAAGCTGTGGAAGCCTATAGCTTAAAAGACATAGACATGTGGCTTGAATCTGATGCTCATGTACAAGGTGATGCATTTTGGCTGAAGATTGAGGGCGACTCGATGACTTCACCCACAGGCCTTAGCATACCCGAAGGTACGTATGTTCTTTTTGACACAGGCAGGGAACCTATCAACGGTAGTCTGGTTATAGCTAAGCTTTACGACTCCAATGAGGCAACTTTTAAAAAACTTGTGCTCGACGGTGGAAAATCCTATCTGAAAGGTTTGAACCCACAGTGGCCCGTGGTGCCTATAAATGGTAATTGCCGCATTATAGGGGTTGCTATAGAAACGAAAATGCGCCTCGTTTAGAAGCCTATGATCCTACACCTCAAACCCGGTTCATCCGGGTTTTTTTATCCCTGAAATCACAAGCCAAACAGATAAAGAAATAAAAATCTATAACAATCATATAATTAGAAAATAAATCGCTTTTTATTACCCGTAGGTATTGATTTGCAATGTTACCTATAGGTATATTTCATCCATCGGCAAACAACGGAGCCAATGAGATGAAGAAATCTTCCCATCAAAATACAGGCAGCAAAAAATTTAATATCCACGACAAGCTCAGAGGTAGCAATACTCACTGGTCTCATCGTTTTTCAGCCCAGCCTCATGATGAAGGTTTTAATTACCAGTTCAGAACAACCTGTGTAGATGGGGTAGAGTTTGCGGTTTACGAGCGCATTGATAATTGTTTCGTGTTAGTTGATTTCTTCAAGTCCTATGATGAAGCATGTGATGACGCTAAAAATATAATCGATGATCATCCGGACATTAAGCGGATGTTTTCCGCCAATCAATTAAGATATTAATTAATAAATCTGAATTTAATTAACACCTTTACGGGTGAGGACAGACTCACCCCAAGGAAGTGAAAATGCATAATTTACTTAACCAAATAAATAAGCCAGTAGATTATCCTCGTGAATTATTTGTTGATGAGAAAGGTAAGTACACGCCTGGGAAAGTTATGACTTGTCAGATGGGTGGGGATTCCATGCAGCCAACCATCCAGCCATGCGAACTGATCGCTTTCGCTGACTGTGGCGGAAAAATCTCAGAGGCGGGTATTTATGTTTTTACCCGCGATGTTTTCGGGCGACCATGCGTATTCGTTAAGCGTGTTGAGCCATTGCCTGACGGTGCTCTGGTGATAATTTCTGACAATCATCATTACGAGACCTTTACGCTTGATGCCGACGAGCAGAGCGATATGCAAGTGCATGGCCGGGTTATTGCCTCAATGACTATGAGGCGCTTCGTATGACTTTCATCAAAGACAGAGCAGCTTATAAAACTGCGCGGCTTTTCTTCGAGGCCTATGGCGAAGAATACCGCCATATCACAGACCTTTTCATGCGCAAAGCTTATGGAGTCTGAATATGCTTAGCAAAGATAGTTCAATCGAAACCGCTAAAAACACAGCAGATAACCTTTATCAGTTAATGGAGTTAATTAACTAGAACATTACTGATATGGATATTGAGCAAATAATTTCCTTATCAGGCCTCTGCCTCGATTTATCGGCTCAGGTTTCTATGTGGATGGATTCGGAGTTTGAACGCCGTGAAAAACAACGTAATTGAAACATATCGCCGACGAACTTTAAAAGCAGCGTTATTACGCCACCAGCGTAAAACAGGCAGTAACTGCCTTGTTATTAAGCTCAATAAAGGCGGCATTAACACGGTCGAGTTAACAGAGATTCTTCTTGATGGATTATTGAGAAAATTCGAAAGGCTTGCGATCAGTGAGTACGGGAATGTCGAAGGCGTAAAAGCTATCAAGGGAATTTACAGCAGCGCTGTTGATGTTAATGGCAGCGGTGAATTCCTTACGGATAGCGGGAAGGAGTTAATCGACGAGCTCATTTCTGAGCTGGTTGAGTTCGTCAAAAAACAAAAAGTGGTGGCTCCGAAAACGGAGGGTCATGAAATGGGGGGATCTGATGGCACTTACAGCGATACGAATTCCTGAGTGGGTTCACCTCAAAGCAGCACACGTTTTAAGCCAGTTTAGAGCAAGGCGCATTCACCCCTGCCGTATGCACGGCTCCGGGAATTTGAGCCTCAAGGTTAATCACCGCTGGCGGCTACTCTCCCGCGATGGCGGCAAGAACTGGGAAGTAATGAGTCACGAACGATACAGCAAAGTTAAGGACCGGAAATGAAAGATAAACGCACCGTAAGCATGATTGACCTGGCATTACAGAAGCACGATACGCCAGTTGGCCCGCTGTTCGTGGCAGTACGCCACGGTCGTATCAAAAAATGCTTCACGCGAGATACGGCGATCCGCTATCTGGCTTTCTTCATGACCACCGGGGCTTTTGAGCGTTCAGGTTTTCCGCAGCGTCACCCGCGGGTGCGTATTGATCTCGATGACAGGGAAGTATGGCGAGACGGGGAAACAAAGGCTGAGTATCTGGCCGCCCACCAGCGTTGTGTTCGCCGTCTGCGCCGAATCCTGGAACGTAAACGCGAAGCACAAAAGTGGCTGGCGAAGTGGGACTCCATGCACGACCACTACGTGAAAGAGCAGGCAGAGCTGCAGTCCATTAAACCAGAAGGGGTGCGCTGATGATTGCCTACTTACGCCTCGTTCTATCGCTGGTAATTGGCGCCAGCGTTTATGGACTGTTTGTTCCGATCCTCGTTTCGATGAAGGACACCACATCTGTGTTATCCGGTATTGCCCTGGCGATCCTGACCCCGCCGTGCATCTACGCCATCTGTAAGGGTCTTGTTGTAACCGTAACTAAGGAAAAGAAATGAAAAAAGCAATTATGGCTTCAATTATCGCGCTTTCTGCCATCGGTCTTGTTGGTTGTGATCGTGTTGAGCCTGGCAACGTTGGGATTAAGGTCAACAAGCTGGGTGACGATAAAGGCGTTGGTGAAGTGGTAGGCGTAGGCCGCTACTGGACCGGCTGGAATACGGAGGTTTACATCTTCCCCACCTTCAAGCAGATGAAGACCTATGAAGACGCTTTTAACTTCCAGATGAGCGATGGCACCACTATCGGCTACCACATCGGCGTGGCGTACAAAGTCGACCCAACCAAGGTCACAACCGTTTTCCAGACCTACCGTAAGGGCGTCGACGATATCACCGATACAGACCTTCGCCAGAAAATTGCGGACTCTCTTAACCGACTGTCTAGCCGTATGAGCACAGACCGCTTCATTGATGGCGGTAAAGCCGACCTGCTGACCAACGCGCTTAAAGAGATCCAGGAGGAAATGGGACCTGTAGGTATTCAGGTTGTGAGCCTCTCTTACGTTGGGAAACCTGAATACCCACCGACGGTTATCGACAGCATCAACGCCAAAGTGACAGCCAACCAGAAAACGCTGCAGCGCGAACAGGAAGTAAAGCAGCGTGAAGCGGAGGCAAACATGCTCCGTGCCGAGGCTGATGGCCAGGCCGACGCAAAGCTGAAGCTTGCAGAGGCAGAAGCAAAATCCATCCGTATCCGCGGTGATGCGCTTCGCCAGAACCCGGAGGTAATGCAGCTGGAAGCTATCAATAAATGGAATGGCACCCTTCCCCAGTACATGACGAGCGGCGCCGGCACTCCATTTATCCAGGTCAAATAATTCACAGGCCCGGCCAGGTGCCGGGCAATAAGGAAAAATAATGAATAACGAGCTCATTAACGTGTGGTACCGAATCACATTCACGGTGACAGAGGGCGGCGATCGACGCGAATACTCAACTTTCATCCAGGGAAGCAGTGAAACAGGCGCGGCCGTTGCTGCGGCAGTCAGTATCTGCGAAGGCCGTGACGGGTTAAGTAACCCAACTTTCAAATCTATCCGTATCGCGACCAATGGCGAGGCCGAATCGCTTGATGCAGAACTCGATGCAATTGCCGAACGGGAAGAGAAAGAACTGGAGGGCGAAGGCAATGAATAACCAACCAATGACCTTTAGCTCAGAGGAACTCAATTTTTCCATGAGCGGAATCCTCTATGAAGGAAAACCAGCATTTGATGCCGTCGAACTTGCTAAGTCTCTTGGGTATACCAACCCAGCCAAGGCACTTAAGGACCATTGTAAGGCGCTGATTAAACTTGATTATAACGAATCGTTAGAATTGGGCTTTGGTGAAAAGCCACGTGGAACTCAGCTTGCCGGCCAGGCTGATATGTTCCGGCTGATCCTGCGCAGCCAGCTCCCGTCTGCTGAGCGTGTACAGGACTGGGTTTGTGAGGATGTTCTCCCATCCATTATGACAACCGGCACGTACAGCAAAGAAGTGCCATGCGCTAACCCACATCAACAGGAAATCAGTATGAACCACGACATTCTTTCGCTAGCCCGCGTTGTGGCCGAAGCAACCGCATCAGCGACGATGAAAGCTGTAATGGAAGTGAGTGGCACTAACCTGATTGCCGCGGCGCCGGCATCCCCAGCAGGTCAGCCGACAACCATCGGTTCTGGCGCTGGATTTGTGAATACCGATTCTGAATTTGAACCGGTACACAAGGTGTCATGGGAAACCGGACTGTCCGATCCTTCATGCCGTCGCCTGGTTCAGTTCGCAAATTTGCCAACAAGGCAACTTCCAGGTGTTCGTGGTCTGTGCGTGCATCGTGAATCATTCCTGCATGCCTTTCAGGTGCTGCTGGAAGAATCTGTTCGCCCGAGTGGTAAGCGCAAACGCTGGCAGCACCCTGAGTTCGGCGGTTTCATTCTGCGTAAGGATCCGAAGGAGATCCCTGGGGAGAGTGACTAACGTGACCATAAATAGTGATATCTGGATGCCGGCAGGTTCAGTCGAGGAGGCCCACAAACGGGCCTTAACATGGGTATGCGATGCGTATCTGTTTTATCTGGTCAGCCTGCACCGCCGCCCGGTTTATCGCCACCAGTACGGTGATATTTCGCTTAATCAGCCAGCATTGCAGGGATTCATCGATTCGTATCTGGAAGACAAAGGTTGGGATTTAGAGCGCCGCCGGGCGCATTACATCAACATGCTCGACCTTATTGATTATATGGGCAGAAAGAGTTCGGATTTCATTGACTGGGGGACGGTACCAACGCTGACACCTCGGGGGATCCGCTGGATGAACGCCTGTTTCTTGAGGCTGGGAGAAATGGTTAATGGCTGCGGTGGTTGGGAAAACTGCGTCAACAAAAAAGAGGTGTATTAATAATGAAAAAAACTCTTATCGAGACAGACAACCTGAGCACTATCAGCGATTGCCTGCAGCAGCTTGTTAACGCAGAAGAAGCGCAGCTCAGCATTGAAGAGCAACTGGCGAGATCGAACAGCTGCAGTGACTGGAGCGCATGGCGGAAAAAGGCTGAAAACGCGCTACGGGTGATCAAAGGTAAGCGACGCATCATCACAGCTCGTCTGGCTGTCCTGCGCCATGAGGAGAAGGAACGCAACCTGCAGCTGCACCAGCAGCACAATGATTTTCTGGTTCAGGCTCTTCGCGAAATTGTAACGCCCTCTTCTTTCGCGCGGTGCGTTCGCCTGGCTAAAGAAAAAGTGGAGGAGAACCATGCAAACCAGTGCTGAAATTATTCTTCTGGTGCCGAATGACTGGGTTAGCGAAAAGGTTCTGATTGCGGTTACCGGGCTTAAGCCCGGAACCATCACCCGAGCCAGAAAAGAATCCTGGATGCTTGGTCGCGAGTACCTGCACATTTCACCAGATGGCAATCCAAAGCCTTCGAGCGAATGCATGTACAACAGAAAAGCAGTTGATCAGTGGATCGAGGCTCAGAAAAAAAATCAACCAGGTGCGAAGACAGCATGAAAAGCAGTACACTCGTCAACGCTCCTGGACGTCAGGAGGGATTAATGGCTAATGCATCATACCCGACAGGCGTCGAAAACCACGGCGGTTCACTCCGCATCTGGTTTGTATATAAAGGCAAGCGTGTCAGGGAAAACCTCGGTGTCCCTGATACTGCCAAAAATCGCAGGATAGCCGGCGAGCTTCGTTCTTCAGTTTGTTTTGCGATAAGGATGGGAAATTTTGACTATGCGGAAAAATTCCCAAACTCACCGAACCTTGCCCGGTTCGGTCAGGATAGAAAGGAAATTACTGTGCTGGAGCTTACCGAAAAGTGGTCTGAGCTGAAGAGGATGGAAATCAGCTCTAACACTATGAGTCGGTACGAATCCATCATAAAAAACATGCTTCCGCGCATCGGCGAAAACAAAATGGTTTCTGCGGTGACCACTGAGGATTTGCTGTACGTGAGAAAGGAGTTGCTGACGGGTTTTCATGTAATGAAGAAGGATCACCGGACACAGGTTAAAGGCAGGAAGTCTTCGACCGTGAATAATTACATGATGCTGATGGCCGAGATCTTCCAGTTCGGAGCGGATAACGGTTATGCGAAGGAAAACCCGTTTAGCGGAATTAACCGCCTCAAAAAAGCGAAAGGTGAACCAGATCCACTCACGACAGAAGAGTTTATCCGGTTTATCCAGGCTTGCGGCCACCAGCAGATGAGAAATCTCTGGTCGCTGGCAGTCTATACTGGAATGAGGCATGGGGAGTTGTGCGGTCTGGCGTGGGAAGATATCGATCTGCATGCCGGAACGATCACAGTGAAACGCAACCTTACCCAGACGAATGAGTTCACCCTGCCAAAAACCGACGCAGGCACTGACAGGGTGATTTATCTCATTCAACCAGCTATTGATGCCCTGAGGAATCAGGCCCAGCTGACGCGCCTTGGCCGGCAATATGAGATTGAAGTGAAATTGCGGGAATATGGCCAGTCAGTCATACACCCCTGCACTTTCGTTTTCAGTCCTCAATGCGTCAAGCATGGGCCTCGTAGAGGATATCACTACGCGGTTAATTCGATTAATAAAATTTGGGCCCCGATAATCAAGCGCGCCGGAATACGGTACCGCAACGCCTACCAGTCGCGACATACTTATGCGTGCTGGTCATTATCAGCTGGGGCAAACCCAAACTTTATAGCAACTCAAATGGGACATACCGATGCACAGATGGTTTACAAGGTGTATGGAAAGTGGATGTCAGAGAAGAGTGCCGAACAGGTTTCCCTTCTCAACCAGGCGCTTTCACGCTTTGCCCCATCACTGCCCCAAAGCATGGTAGTAGCACAGTAGTAATCTGTAAATTCAAGTGGTTAGCAGCCATATCGCTACATTTGTATAACACGGGGCACAAAATGCCCTCGACCATAAAACGCGCTTATGTTGTGATCGGGGTTCAATAAATCACTAAACAAGGTATACTCCGGAGTTGTTTATTGTACTAAACGCTCCTGTGAGAGGATGCTACTGCGCACCTATGACTCAATTCGCTTCTCCAGTTCTGCATACGTTGCTGGATACCGACGCGTATAAACTGCATATGCAGCAAGCCGTTTTCCACCATTACTATGACGTTCACGTCGCGGCGGAATTCCGCTGTCGTGGCGACGACTTGCTCGGTATCTACGCAGACGCCATTCGTGAACAGGTCGATGCTATGCAGCATCTGACGCTGCAGGACGAGGAATATCAGTGGCTTTCTGGCCTGCCTTTCTTCAAAGCCGACTACCTGAACTGGCTGCGCGATTTCCGCTATAAGCCGGAGCAGGTCAGCGTAGTTAACGATAATGGCAAGCTGGATATTCGCCTTGAAGGTCCGTGGCGGGAAGTGATCATGTGGGAAGTGCCGCTTCTGGCGGTGATCAGTGAACTGGCTCACCGCTACCGTTCGCCGGAAAAAGGCGTCGAGCAGGCGGTCGCCGCGCTGGAAAATAAACTCGCAGCCTTCTCCACGCTGACCGAAGGGCTGGACTTGTCCCGCTTCCGCCTGATGGACTTTGGCACGCGTCGCCGTTTCTCGCGTGACGTTCAGGAGGCCATCGTTAAACGTCTGCAGCGGGAGCCGTGGTTCGTGGGCACCAGTAACTACGATCTGGCACGCCGCCTCAGCCTGACGCCAATGGGCACCCAGGCACACGAGTGGTTCCAGGCGCATCAGCAGATCAGTCCCGATCTGGCTAATAGCCAGCGCGCGGCGCTGGCCGCATGGCTTGAGGAGTACCCGAATCAGCTCGGGATCGCCCTCACCGACTGTATTACGATGGATGCTTTCCTGCGCGACTTTGGTCCCGAGTTCGCTGAACGTTACCAGGGATTACGGCACGACTCCGGGGATCCGGTTGAATGGGGCGAGAAAGCCATTGCCCATTACGAAAAACTCGGCATTGACCCGATGAGCAAGGTGCTGGTCTTCTCGGATAATCTCGACCTGGCGAAAGCGGTCGACCTCTATCGTCATTTCAACACCCGTGTGAACCTGAGCTTCGGGATTGGTACCCGTCTGACCTGCGATATTCCTCAGGTAAAACCTCTGAATATCGTCATCAAACTGGTGGAATGTAACGGCAAGCCGGTGGCGAAACTCTCCGACAGCCCGGGTAAAACCATCTGCCATGACAAAGCATTTGTCCGCGCATTGCGTAAAGCGTTCGACCTCCCCTTGATCAAAAAAGCCAGTTAAGCGCTTACGGGAGCCTTTATGGCTCCCTTCTTATTATTTATTTCTCAATTCTTCTCTTTTGACTGCGAAATTTACTTGTCTGATAGCGGATGGCAGGTAACATAGATATCCCCCCATAAGGGTGGACAAGTGTTTATTTTTTCCGACTATTAACAGAGAGAATATTATGAGCGTTGTGCCTGTAGCCGACGTACTCCAGGGCCGTGTCGCCGTTGACCAGGAAGTCACCGTGCGCGGATGGGTGCGTACCCGCCGAGATTCTAAAGCTGGCATCTCCTTCCTCGCCGTCTATGACGGTTCCTGCTTTGATCCTGTACAGGCCGTCATTAATAATTCTCTGCCCAATTACAATGATGACGTTCTGCGACTGACAACGGGTTGCTCCGTCATTGTTACCGGCGTGGTTGTGGCTTCACCGGGTCAGGGCCAGAGCTTCGAAATTCAGGCCACTGCGATTGAAGTCACCGGCTGGGTTGAAGATCCGGATACCTATCCGATGGCGGCAAAACGCCACAGCATCGAATATCTGCGTGAAGTCGCCCACCTGCGTCCGCGTACCAACCTGATTGGTGCGGTGGCGCGCGTGCGTCATACGCTGGCGCAGGCGCTGCATCGTTTCTTCGATGAGCAGGGTTACTTCTGGGTGTCTACCCCGCTGATCACCGCGTCCGATACGGAAGGTGCCGGTGAGATGTTCCGCGTTTCGACGCTGGACATGGAAAACCTGCCGCGCACGCCTGAAGGTAAAGTGGACTATGACAAAGACTTCTTTGGTAAAGAAGCCTTCCTGACGGTATCTGGTCAGCTCAACGGCGAAACGTACGCCTGTGCGCTGTCAAAGATCTACACCTTTGGCCCAACCTTCCGCGCCGAAAACTCCAACACCAGCCGTCACCTGGCGGAATTCTGGATGCTGGAGCCTGAAGTGGCGTTCGCCAACCTCGACGATGTCGCTGGCCTGGCAGAAGCCATGCTGAAGTATGTGTTCAAAGCGGTGCTGGAAGAGCGTCCTGACGACATGAAATTCTTCGCAGAACGCGTAGACAGCGATGCTGTAGCGCGTCTGGAGCGTTTCGTCTCTGCCGACTTTGCGCAGGTGGACTATACGGACGCGGTGGCGATCCTCGAGAAATGCGGTGAGACGTTCGAGAACCCGGTTTACTGGGGCGTTGACCTGGCGTCTGAGCACGAACGCTATCTGGCCGAGAAGCATTTCAAAGCGCCGGTTGTCGTTAAAAACTACCCGAAAGACATTAAGGCCTTCTATATGCGCCTTAACGAAGACGGTAAAACCGTGGCAGCGATGGACGTACTGGCGCCTGGCATTGGTGAAATCATCGGTGGCTCTCAGCGTGAAGAACGTCTTGACGTGCTGGACGCGCGTATGGAAGAGATGGGCCTCAACCCCGCTGACTACAGCTGGTACCGCGATCTGCGCCGTTACGGTACCGTACCGCACGCCGGTTTTGGTCTGGGCTTCGAGCGTCTGATTGCCTACGTTACCGGTGTTCAGAACGTACGAGACGTGATCCCGTTCCCACGTACTCCACGTAACGCCAGCTTCTAATCGGTAAAAGACTGAAATGGCCAGCAGATGCTGGCCATTATTTTATTCTGTATTGTCAGTTTTCGTCAGCGCAAAGTCAGCGTCTTTAAACCTTCCCCCCGTCACAACCACTACCTGTTACGTTTTGTTTCCGCGAAATATCCAGCCACAAAAAATAAACCCCATTCTTATTGCGATTATTACACCCTCAAGCGATAGCACAAATTTCGACCAATCTTACAGCCATCCGGAAGGCCTTTTGCAGTCATAAGAAAAAACGAGCCGTTTAGCGTCTGTTTATATGAATCGCCTTTATCTCAATTAATCATAAGGAATTCATATATATAGGATAGAATTTGCTGTTTAATTCGCCAGGGTGTTCTGAAGTTTGAGATGGTTCACAAAGTTCCGAAAAATACATATTTGGTTACACATATTTTCTTTCGGTTACTTAATCTTGAAAATTGTAGCACTTTCAGGCTAGCGAAACGCTTCGCCGAATGGAAAGATGCCTGTCAGATACATAAAGACACCAAACTCTCATCAATAGTTCCGGAAATATTTATTGACAGAATTTATTGACGGCAGTGGCGAGTGTCATAAAAAAACCAATGAGGGTAATAAATAATGATGAAGCGCAATATTCTGGCAGTGGTAATCCCTGCCCTGCTGGTAGCCGGTGCAGCTAACGCTGCAGAAATCTATAACAAGAACGGCAACAAGGGGTCGGTTCCGGCTGAGGGCGAAATGACACCCTAAGCGTTAGCTCTGTGTCGTTGCACGATGTCAGCGACGGTAT
>NZ_JASEYI010000018.1:0-103954 GCF_035064085.1 Enterobacter sp. R-1.6.2 | reverse complement strand
AGTGATAAAGATTTTCATGGGGACAGCATGATCTCCTGTTGCTGAAAAATCAAGCGTCTTCAATGATCACGGGTATAATAGCAACGAACCAACTTCAAGCGATGCATTGGATCAGACCCAGCCCTCACCTACCCGTCAGGCATTAAAGGAAATTCAGCTGTACCAGGATGCTGTCGATACCGGCATTCAGTCTGGTGAGGTAATTGATGATTATTCAATTTACGAAGATTATGATTCCATGTGGCAGGATGACGTGAAAGCTGATAACGATTTTGGTTACTCGGCTCATGCGGATACTTCGGCCAACATACCGGCTAACGTAAAATTTTACGATAAATTTAGTCAGCTATACGTATCTGGTCTTGAAGCGGCCAAAGAATTTCTCGTTAAATATGTTACCGACCACTCAGACGATCTTTTCATTGAATCAGGCCACTTAATCATTGCTATTGATAAAGATTTTGATGAGCGTAATTATGCTCTGCTTCAGGACTCCAACTGGTTATGGCAAAGGTTTATGGAAGCCCCAGCCCAGTATTATTTCCATCGTACTCAGAAGTGCTTATATCTCAGAAAAGAACTTAATAATGATATCGACTTGCTGATGGATGGGAAGTTTAACGATCTGCTTTACTCTGCTTTAACTGATGTTTCTGATAAAGATTACAACATTACAGATTTATGCAATGAAATGATTTCAAAAGGTATGCTGAAGCGAACCTATTCTGGAGAGCCTGTCATTGCCGTAAGCGTTGCCTTAAAGCGACGTATTGCGGATGAACTCGGCATTGATATTACTCAATTGCAGAAGATTATGCTGATGCACTTTGATTTCTATTCAAAGACCGGTGTTGACTACATTCTTCCTAATAGTGAACGAATGCATAATCAAATGGTGGATAAAGATGAGTGAGTGGAAATATAACTTACGTTGGCGCACAAATTTTGAAGGCCTTGAGACTCTTGGTTGGACAGCAGGTATAGCCGCAACTATCGGGGTTAATACACTGTTTAACATGCCATCTCTACCCTGTTACCTCTCAGTTGCAGTCCAGGCTGCTTATGGTATTCGTAGTCTCCCGGCAGCATGGGATATTTATACGCACAAACGCCGCCTGAAGCGAAAACCAAAACCACTCGTAATGGACATGAAATCATTTATCGAACAGATGATTCGTGAGCCTGACAGCTATCTTATTTGCAGAGGCTTTGAGTGGGGCCAGAATGAGGGTCAACTGGCATCTGAGTTGATAAAGCGTGACATAAAGAAATTTGTAGCCAAACCATCCAAAAATTTTATGGGCCTCGGCTGGATTCATGCGCTAGGTAAAAAAAACGAATGGATCGGAATTTCTGAAGAACTTTTATCGTTGCATACGCTTATAACTGGCACAACCGGCTCAGGCAAAACAACATATTTTAAACTACTTATTCTTCAAGCCGCACTAAAAAAACAACCACTAATCCTCATTGACCCCAAAAATGATGAAGAACTGGCTGAATGGATGAAGTTCTGTCTGGAATTGGTGGATCGCTCAACGAAATATAATTACGTTTCATTGGCGCATCCTGAAAAATCAGCTCGAATATCTCCAATTACTAACTACACTCAGGCTGGCGAGGTAGCTAACAGAATTACATCGGTTATTCAACGTGCTGATAGTACGAGCGATCCGTTTGTTTCATTTGGTATTATGTCATTAACTACGGTTGTTGAGCTGATGAAAATCTGTGAAATCAAACCGACTTTACGCAATATTAAATCACAACTGAGTGCTGACATCTCTTCATTAGCATCTCTATTGATTATGGCCATCACTAAATTCGGCCACAAGACTTTAGGAGAGTCCGATTTCGACATTATTTTACAGGCGAAAATTGACCGTTACTCGTCTAAAATTAAAGGCCCAAAAGAAATAGCAGAAATATGTGCAGACATTTACCGAAATGACATTAAAGGTAATAAAGGGAAAGGCGATACTTCAATTGAAGCCGGTATTGATATGTTCGGTCATCAGCGCGAACACTTCCAGAAAATGATTCTGAACGTGATGCCAATTCTTAGTCAACTAACTCAAGGGTTTATGTCAGAGTTGTTATCCCCTGACAGTGCTGATGAAGATGAACTGAATGATACTCGTCCAATTTCGAATATTCAGGATATCATCACTACCGGGGGAATGTTGTATTTGGGGTTAAATTCCCTTGCAGATGCTGAGACTGGATCTGCGGTCGGTTCTATTTTCCTGTCTGATATAACATCTGTTAGCTCGACTGTGTACAATTTTTTAAAACCTGGTGGTCAGGACTTGGCTTCTGTAATGGTGTTAATCGATGAAGCAGCTGAAGTTATTAATGACCAAGTTATTAAAATGTTGAATAAAACCCGTGGTGCTGGGTTCCGCTTATTTATTTCGTCGCAATCGACTTCCGACTTCGAAGCCCGTCTCGGTTCAGAAGCCAAAATGAAGCAGGTTATAACCAATACGAACCACTTTACGGCGCTACGCACACCAGATCCTGATGCCCAGGAAGCAGTCATGAAACGAGTACCACCGACAAAGTTCAAATATATTATGCGTGGTCATGGCTCCAGCGCAGGTGCAGATCCTGAACAAATCACCGGCAGTGTCGGGGAACGATTGATGGAGGAAGAAGGCGAGTTATTTCAATCTCAACTGCTAGGTTGGTTACCCAACCTCGAATGCATGGCCATAAATCAGGCTAATAAAATAGTAAAAGGTAAAGTCCCCGTCATATTAATGCCGAGGAATGAGTCCGAGTTAAGCGATGTCCGAACTATCGCTAAAAAGTACCTTTCAATCTACGAACGTCAACAAAAGGTTCGTGGTGAAAAATCACGTATCAGCGCCGAGGGGTAAATATGATTAAAACCAAAACTCTATTAAAGCGTAAAGATGATCAAGCCTCATATGACGGTTTGACCATGATCTGGCCATGTGTTGATGGCATCACTGGGCAAATGTTAGCTCTACTGAAAACCCTTACTCCTGATGAACGCGTTGGTGCAGCAGTGAGCTCCGCTATCAAAGCTTATCATCAGGACAACGAGCAGGAGCTGAATGACTGGGAGCGGCTTGCGATCTATATCATTGAGCTTGGCTTGTTCGTTTGCCGGGAACTTCAACACACGTTGAATTTCTGTGAAATTACTTCACGGATAAATCTCCCGAGAAAGCTAACCAACGAACTGATTATCCAGGCTGGGAGGAAGGCGAAGATTGGGGATATCGAATGTCTGATAAGTTGAATGAGGAAAAGTGGCCTAAGACGATAAAGACACTGATCATCTGGAGTTCGACGATTCTCCTTTTTATCTCTGTCTTCTTTCCGGTTGAGTATTTTAAGTCTAATGCTCTGAAAGAAATCGCATGGGGTCATAAAATGATAGGCGAAAAAGATTTCGTCATGGTATTGCAAAAGGCTCGCGACAATTATACTGAAGCATTTGTAAATACGGGGATTGATAAGGCGTTAAAGGATTTTTACCAGCTTCCTCCCAGCGACATGGCCAACCACGGCGGGCCACTGAAATACTTTGTTGGGCTTTTCCAGAACATTGCCGAGAACCTGAATTATTGGCTCTACATGATTATGTATCGTTTAACACTTGATATGTATTGGTTACCGTACATGGCCGTGGTCATCATCCCGTCTCTGTTTGCAGGGGTAATGCGGTGGATGGCAAAAAGATATAACTTTGGATATGCCAGTCCGTTTCTTAACCGTCGTAGCATGGTATTGATTGGCTGGGGTGTATATAGCGTTCTCCTGTCGCTTTTTATACCGTTACCTGTGCCTCCAATGATCGGGGCACTCATAATGATAGTAATGATTCCTATTGGTTCATCTCTACTTATTTCAAACCTACCAAAACGTATTTAACCTTAAGAAAAGCACCTCAATTTGCGGTGCTTTTCTTTTTCCTCAATATTTCATGTTTGTTAAATTAGCTGTGCGAGGTGATGCATGACTAATTCGAAACCATTTATTCTTTCTGCCCTGCTCTGCCTGACGTTTACCGTAGGGATGATTAGCTATTTGCTAATTTCTGATGTCCCAGAAAAAATCCGTATCCTCAATCAGAAGATCACGGCATCAACTTACCCTCAGTCACGGGATGTCCTGAACAAAGACATGGCTGAAATCATACTGCCCTATCTTAAAAAGCAAAAAGCTGCTGAGGCGTCTCAGGTCAAAGTCCAAAAGCCAAACGAAATCTATACGCCGGAACAATTGCAGCAATCAAGAGGCTACAAATGAAAAAGAACATTTTGAACTCTCTTATATTTGGAATTCCGCTCATGGTTATGGTAAGCACGGCTGCATTTTTTACTTACCAAATCGATAGACAGTCCCAACTTCTTAATGACCTAGCGATCGTTGCTGAGACTCACAAGCCCGTAGTAAACAACAAAAGCGAACTACTGGACGCATTTGCAAAATACATTAATGCAGCGGGCCTAAAACCTGAATCGCAGAAACAATCCAATGTCGGTTACCGGACTGGAAACAAACCCGATACCGCCTATGCGCCTTCTACGGACAACGAACGTATTTATGGGAACCCGGATGCTCAGTTCTATATCATTGAGTATTCCGATTTTGAATGTCAGTACTGCAAACAACATTTCCCAATCGTTATGGATCTCGTGGATTCATCACAAGGGAATATTGCGATGGTTTTCAAACATGTTCCTGTTCACGGGCAGGCTTCCCGTACTGAAGCTTTAGCAGCGGAGTGTGCTGTTGAGCAGGGAGGAAATCCATCTTTCTTCCAGTTATCTAAAGCGTTATTCCGCTACAGCCAATCTGACGGGCACGGTCTTAGCGCACCGCTAGACCAAATCGCCCGCGAAACTGGTTTAGACCCGAACCGCTTACTTGAATGTATCAATGCGGCCAGGCCGTCCAGCAAGATAGCCGACGACGTTCGTGAAGCAGGTCAGCTTGGTATCCAAAAGACCCCTACAAACATTGTTGTCTACGGTGATAAGTCAGCCATTGTTCAGGGCGCAGTAGATGGAGCAGGCCTTATGCAAATGATGGCTCAGCTTGCAGGCTCTGGTCAGAAATAGGCGCATTTTGTCGTCAATAAATCTGAAAAAATTCATATGAGAGGTCATCATGGAACCTGTTTATATTTCTCACTCGATTGACGAACCACCAAAGTTATTTTTTTGGTCGATTGATGAAGCCATGCCATTTTTCGTTGCTCTCGCGGTTGGGATTATCACTGGACGATTATTACCGATGATAATTCTGGGTGTTGTAGTTTCACGTGTTTATGGCGGTTTTCTGGCGCGAGCTTCTGAGAAATATTTTATGCACCTCTGTTACTGGAAATTCGGAGTCACATTCGGTGGTGGCACTTTTGTACCTGAATCCTTCGACCGGGAGTTTATTGTATGAATATCCATAATTTCAAAAAAGGGTTAGTTGGACTTCAGTTAGAAAACAAAAGTTTCAAGTTAATCTCTGCCTCAATGATTCTGGCAAACCTTGTACTTGGTTATGCTCTGTTAGCCAAAACACAACCCATCACTATTATTCCGCCAAACCTTACAGAAACAGCCTGGCTGGATGAAAAAGCCGCCAGCAGCTCTTATATGAAGGCATGGGCGTTATATATAGCCGACAGTTTTGGAAATGCTAACCCAGCCACTTTAGATCTACTCAAGAATTCTATCGGCCCGTTTCTTGACGCTTCAATTTACACAAAAGTTATGAAAGCAATGGACGACCAGATTGACCAAATTAAGCGCGACCGAATCTCGCTTTCTTTTAATCCGGTCGGGGTTATCACCGACCCGTTAGCAGTTGGTACTTTTTATGTCACCGGTAACCAAACTCTCGAAGGTATCACCGGCAAACCATCGACCACGCCAGTCTATTACGAGATTACTGTTAACGTAAAAGGCTACCGGCCCATTATTACGTTCATTGAGATAAAGAGTGGCAAACCGTTGCTGCCAAGTGAAGAAGATAAACACAAAGGTCAAAGGCAGAAATCTTCGGCAGCTCGAACTTCCTGACAGAATTTCGTTAGTTGATTTAACCGAGATATAAATCTTTAAGCGAGAGATTAATAAATCAGCAATCAGTAAACAAAACGGATGTGCCGAAATGAATTTTCTGATTGGTAATAGCCAATTTAAAAATGAACGTAGTGTTGCCACTTATCGGGGGGCTAAATGTTGAATAGTAAACGCATAATTATCCTGTTGCTTACCGCGTCGTCCACATTAGCGACCCATAGCGTAACGGCGGGCGAAATGTCTGTTGATCAAGGCATGGTATTTGAGCAGCCTGATGCGCAGTCGCAACCCAAAGTCACTGCAAAACTCGCCTCTCGACCAGCATCCTCAACTCAGGCAATGCTCAGCACAGAAACACGCCCATATCCTGACAACTATACACCACCAGCAAGTAACTCTATCAATGGCGGGAGTGAACCAGCTATTGATGGCCGTAATATTCAACCAGTACCTGCTGCAATTGCCAGTCCCGTTCCACTCACAAAAGAAGTCATTCCTTCTCGGCTGGAATATATCGTTGCGCCTGGCGTGAACACCCTCGTACCGATTTCGATTAACCAGATCAACCGGCTTGTTACACCGTTTGAACACCCTGTAGTGCAGAAAGTTAAACAGGAGGGTGTAACTGTAAATGTAAAAGATAACGCTCTCTACGTTTCCACCTCAGACAGTAACCCGGCAAGTCTCTATATCAGTGAGAAAGGTGACGAAAGTGTAGCGATCTCCGTGTCGTTAGTACCTCAGAAAATTGCACCGGTGCAAGCCACTCTCATGCTTTCACGAAAGCTGAACAACACGAGTACTTCTGGTGTTATGCCTGCGGCATATAACAACTATGGTGGAAGCGAAGTCAAAGCCAGGCGATGGGAACAGAAAGATAATTACATCGAGACGATTCGCAACATAATGCGAACCATCGCGCTTGGGGACATTCCACCCGGATACTCTCTGGGAAATCTCTCTTCAGGAGTTGGTATCCCGAACTGTAATTTCCGCACGGGTACTGACCAGGATCAGATTCGCTACTCCTTTGCAAATGGCCAGTATCTTCAGGGTAGTCAATTCAGTGTCATCATCGGCGTTGCACAAAACACTGGTTCATCAACAGTAATGGTTGATGAATCACTCTGCACCCATCCTCAGCTTGCAGCAAGAGCACTATGGAGTCGCAACACTCTCCAGCCTGGCCAGCGAACTGAAGCTTACTTCGTTATCCGCAACATCCAGCCAAACGAACAAGCTAACGATTCCATGCGCCCTAAACTCGCGGAGTAAAATCATGCTTATCCCCTTAAAAGAGAAATGGGCCTCAATTTCAGCAAAGCATAAAAAATGGGTTTTATGGGCTGGCGTATTTACTTTCGCCGTTCTTTTTTTGCTCTTGGTTATACCCGACTCAGCTGGCCCCCGAAATCGAGCGCCACAAGAAAAAGTGATTGCCAGCGTCCTTACCGATGGTGATACCAATGGAGTTAGCCAGAATGCTATTGCGGCGCGAATTCGCGCACTCGACAAGACCATTAAAGAGCAAGGTCAACTGATTAAAACGTTAACCGAGAAATATGGTGCTGATCAGACAGCTCAGCGTCTTAGCAATCTGGAGAACAACCAGAAAAAATCAGGCGCTGAGGTTGCAGCTATTAAGAAACGCGTTGATACCGTCTCTAACCCTGTGCCTTACTCACAACAGTCTCGCGGAGCGACACCACTGGCTGGAAACGGCCAACGTAACGTCCCTACTCTGTATAAACCTGAAGAGATATCTGCCCCTTCAGTTGCGCCAAGAAACTCAGGAAGTTTCAATAACGGGAAAACATTACAGCGCGTATACGAAGATGCGGCCCCCCCTGTCGTACCGGAACCCGCAGCAAACCAGCGTCAGCAGAAAGGGAAGGATGGCAAAGCAGTACCAAGCCAGGCAACTCCTGAAATCATCACTGTACAGGAAGATATTGAAGCCGCACCCGTTGCTGACGAAGATGATAACCCCGAGAACCAGACCTACCTTCCTGCAACGTCGATCATAAGTACTGTTTTGATTGCGGGGATGGATGCACCAACATCTCGTGATGCACGAAAAGACCCTTATCCGGCGCTGGCCAGGGTGAAAAAGGATGCAATTCTCCCAAACCGTTTCCGTGCAGATATACGTGAATGCGGAATGCTTGCAGCTGGGTTCGGTGATTTGTCCTCCGAAAGAGCTTATTTCAGATCGGAAGTCATAACGTGCATTCGGGATGACGGTGCAGTTTTTGAAGCCCCACTCGTAGCCTACGCTGTTGGTGAAGATGGTAAATCAGGTGTTCGTGGTCGACTGGTTACCAAACAAGGGCAATACCTGGCACGAGCCCTGACCGCTGGCTTCCTACAGGCTGCATCTCAGCTCTTTAACGTACAGAGTATTCCGACAATCAGTATTAAACGCGATGGAGATAGTAGTGACGCTACTCCTTACCAGCAGGTTATGAGCTCTGACGCACTCCAGGGCGCAGCAGTTTCTGGCGTAGGTGGCGCATTGAATCGTCTTGCCGATTTCTATATGCAAATGGCCGGTGACCTTTTCCCTGTAATTGAAATTGATCCAGGCCGTAGTGTTGATTTTATTGTGCAAAAAGGGGTCATGCTGAAATTCACACGTGTTACTTCAAAAACTCAAACCGTTGGGGGCAAGAAATGATGACGAAGAAAATTGTATCGGCATTGTTTTTAGTTAGTGCCGGTTTTGCGATGTCGGGTTGCTCACTACTGGGCCAGAACGATGAATATGGATGCAAGGGAATGCCCAATTCGGTCACATGTATGAATGTCCGAGATGTGTATGCCCTGACCGATGGAGATGATTACCAGGAGCAGATTGACACCGCATCTGAAAACCAACTTTCGGGAAAGCCTGTGGAGGTTAAGCGGCTGCGCACTACAGCCGGGAACGGTGGACGGAATACTGCCGATGGTGGTCGATACGTCCCTGTGCCTGCTACTGCTGCTGATCCTCAACCCATCCGAACGCAATCTATCGTCATGCGGGTGCTGGTTGACCCCTATGAGACCGCAGATGGAGACCTTAACGTCCCTGGCTACGTCTATACCGAGATTGAGCCGCGTCGTTGGGAAGTCGGTGCAAGAAATAGTGCCACATCAACTGCTGTTATCAGACCAATGTCTGCACCGGTTGCCGCTGCTCCAGCACAATCCCAGGGTGAGACATCACAACCTCCTCAGAAAGGGAGTTACATTAAATAATTGTCCAGTAGTACCGGTATACCGGTACTACTTTTTTCATGTGCTGTATTCCTTGGTCGTCTTTTTAATACCCATCACTGAAAAGGTAAGCACATGAAACAAAAGTCATTATATATTGCTATTGTTCTGGCACTTCATTGTGCTGTAGCCGTGGCAGATAACTCAATCGATAGCACCCAAATTGACGAAGTTACTGTAAATGGTGATGGCAATAACATTTCAGGGCTAACACCCTGTGCAACCCCATCAAACTGTAAATCACCACTCGGCAACTCAAGTGTTTCAGGGAATAACAACACAATTACTTCGTTAACAAACTATATTATTACCGGAAGCAATAATGACTTATCATTTAGTTACGACCCAAGCCAATTCTGGAATGACTACGCCAATAGTTTCAATGTTTACGGGAATAATAATACTGGCACTGGTCTTTTTGATTTGAATCTGGTTGGGAGTGACAATAAAGTTCTAGGACAAAACCTTGCCGTTATGGGTTATAGCAATAACGTTTCAGGAAGTGCATTGCAAGTAATAGGCTCTTATAACGAACTGGATATGGTAGGTATGGGAGCAATTCTTGGTTCCAGAAACACTGCTACTAATTACGCTGGTTCTATAATGGGTACATTCAATACGGTGAGTGGTGGTTCCTACGCTTTGACTATCGGTTCCTTAAACAATATTACAGCTGCACCGATTAATGACCCCTCTGCTGTTTTTAAATTTGGCAACATCACAATCGGCACAATTAATACCATTGATTCCGACGAATCGATCGTGCTTGGCAACTACAATACTGTATCCGATGATAACGCAATTGTTATTGGTAATTATGCTTCTGCTTCAAATGGAGGTATTTCCATTGGGAACGGTTCATTCTCCAATAGTGCTGATACCGTATCGTTTGGTTCAGCTACGGTACAAAGAACACTGACTAATGTTGCTGATGGTTCCAGCCGGTATGATGCGGTGAACTATGGTCAGCTCATGAATTCCGTTAGTTCACTTCAGGCGTACACTGATAGTGCCATCAGTTCGTACCTTTCATCCATTGGCTCTGGCTCTAACACAACGCCACCTACTACAGGCGGAAATAACAATAACGGTACGGACGGCAGCGGGACAGGAAGTGGTACAGGGTCTGGTAGCAGTAACGACAATAGCCAGACTGCCACGGATACTAATACTTATACCGACGAGCGTGAAGTGTCGATCAACGCTCGTACCGACAGTCTAATTGCAACTGAAAGCGCATCCCGAGTTGCTGGCGATGCTCAAACTCTTGTAAGTGCAAACAGTCATACGGATGCCCGTGAATCTGTCATCAACTCAAGGACTGATTTCCTTGTCGATACTGAGCGCCAGTCACGGATTGATGGTGACCGACAGACCTTGGCTTCAGCTAATAGCTACACAAACCAGAAGTTCTCTGACCTTAAAAAGACGGTTGACCGTAATGATAAAAGAGCAAAAGCAGGCTCAGCAAGCGCAATTGCTATCGCTTCAATTCCCTTCCTCAATAACGTGTCGGGTTTTGGCATGGCGATGGGCGCGTACCGAGACCAGGGGGCAATTTCGGGAGGAGCGAATTACGCTATCAATGAAAAAGTAAACGTCCGCTTTAGCATGTCGGCTGATACAGCCGGTGGTGTTGGAGCTGGTGCAGGATTTGCGGTTGGCTTCCAGTAATAATAAAGCATAAATAAAAAGCCACTTTTTTGTGGCTTTTTATTTGGACTAATTGAGTAATTAAAACCGATATTAACATTTCATCACTTCCTTTTTTTGGGGACAGTTTGCAGCCCTTTTCCCTGCGGCAAAATAAATCAATATGTGAAAATGAAACCTCTCTCATTTGGAGCGGTTACTATGAACTTTATCAAACATGTCGCGACTGCGGCACTTTTGGTGGCACTTTCTGCATCAGCTTCTGTATTCGCCGATACAGTAAAAACAAACACCGGGAATATCGATACGATTTTCAATGAAAAAGCGTTCAAGAACATTCCTCAGAATTCGCAGGAAGTAAAACGTTTTGTCGTCCCTACTAACGGCATCATCGCACTAGAGATTGATGGGAAAGTTAATTTGCTGTCTTCTAATGGCCGCTTCGTTATACAGGGAACGCTCTATGACACATGGGCTAAAAAGCCTCTGACCACCATGAGCGAAATAACCAAGAACGCCAGCATCATTCCGATGAAAGAGCTGAACCTAAATATCGCGGACTTGCGCCCAGCCGTATGGGGCGATGGGCCTAAAAAGGTCATGATATTTACCGCACCTGGTTGTGAAGCCTGTGCAGCCCCACTTTCAGCACTTGCTGACCTCGACCCGAAAGAATTCACCGTTAGCGTTCTGTCGCTCGGAGCTCTGGGCCCGGCAAGCCAGCAGCGAAATATTGAATTGTATTGTGCATCCGACCGCTACCGCGCAGACCGCGCAATTATCAGCGGAAATTCCACTCAGAAATTCGACCAGGTAAAGAACTGCGATATGCAGGCTCTGGCTCGACGTGAAGTTACGGCTCAGATACTAGGTGTCAGCATGATCCCTTTCATTGTGCGTGATGACGGCTCCTACGTACTCGGCTCACCAAAACAAGGCCTCAAAAACTTTATCGAGAACAAGTAACACTTTCTTGGGAATCCTGGAGGCATTATGAGTGAATCTTTAATTTTTCAGCGACTCAAAAACCTGAAGCGTTTTTCTGACTTGTGTCCTGTACGTGCATATGACGAATCCAATCATTTGTTTATGTGCGACAACAAATATGTTGGTTTCGGATTTGTTTGTCGTCCCTTAAGCGGGACAACCGGCAAGGAGATGACTAACCTTCAAACGTTGCTGTCTTCCAACTTCCCCGCCAAAACTATCGTTCAGTTTGACCTGGTTGCAAGCCCAAACATCGTACAGAAAATTAACCGGATGGACGTATTGCGTATGGATTGCCGGGACGCAATCCTGCGTAACGCAATTTATAACCGCTCTAAATTCCTTTTGAAAAGCACCGAAACGCCGATGAAGCGAACCGGGACTCGCGTCCGAAATTGTGTGCTTCTCATTACAGTAAAAATTCCGATCAAATATAACTATGAAATGCGTGAAGAAGAATTCAATCACGTTAACGAGCTGCGGAATGTGTTCGAAACGACGCTGAGCATCACTGGTTTGTGTCCCGGTGCATTGACGCGTGAAAGTTACATCGATGTTCTGAGCTCCATTTGCAACCAGGGTGAAAGCGCCTCCTGGAGAGACCGGACGCCGGTACAGCCACAAGAAGACAAGTACATTTCAGAACAGTTAGTCGACCACGATCGCATGTTTTTCATTAAGAAAGACTATTGCGGTTTTGGTGATCCGACAGATTCCGAGCTTCGTGGAGAAGCACCTACACCGACAACGTTTGTGAAAACATTGAGTGCGCGAAAATTCCCGAAAAGATTCTTTCCCGGGCAAGCGCAATACTTTCTCGGCGATATGATGAGTGGTGTTACTGGAATTAAATCATCCTGCATCATCTCAATGAGCCTGATTTTCTTTGATCAGCAAAGTGAAAAAACTAAATTCACCTCGAAACGTAACTGGGTTGTTCAGCAAACCAGTGGCCCATTAATTAAGTGGGTTCCATCACTCATAAACTTGCGTGAGGGCTTCGATCTTCTTAGCGAAAAAGTTGATAACAACGACCCAATTTGCAAAGCCAAATTTACGGTATCAATCTTCTCTAACTCAAAAGATGGCGTGTTACGCGCTGCTCAGGAAGCTGCAAGTTATCTGAACACCTATCAGTTTAAGATGATCCCAGATACCTACTATGTTGCGCCAATTTTCCTGTCAGCTCTGCCAATGTTTAACGAAGCATCAGCAGAAAAGTCCATTGGCCGATATCGAACAATGGCACTCAGTGAAGCGATGGTACTTTCACCTCTCTATGCAGATTGGCAAGGTACAGACAAACCCGCCTTAATGCTGACATCGCGCTCTGGCCAGATCCAATCACTGGACTTGTTTGATTCTGATACTAACTATAACGCCTGTATCGCAGCTGAGTCGGGGTCGGGTAAGTCATTCCTGACAAACTACATTATCACCGCCTACAGAAGCCTCGGGGCTAAAGTCTGGTGTATTGATGTAGGTGACTCGTACAAAAATATCTGTGAGACCTACCAGGGCGATTATCTCGACTTCAATCCCAAAACCAGGCCATGTCTTAACTTCTTCGAACTGATCGAAGACTATTTCGGTGAGTCTGAAGATGATGACTCCAGTGGCGGTGAAGAAGATCTGATCATCGGATTGTTATCGGTGATGGCAGCTCCTAAAGAAGGTCTGAATTCATTCGAAGAGTCTCGACTTAAACAACATGTAGCTGATCTTGTCCGTGTACACAAGAAGCTGACCACCGTTGATATGGTTGCTGATTCACTGCTGAAAGATGAAGATAAAGACATTAAACGTATTGGCCATCAGCTCTATCCGTTCACGAGTGCGGGCCAGTACGGGAAGTACTTTGTTGGTAAGAACAATATCGACTTCAAAAATCCGTTCACTGTACTTGAACTTTCCCGACTGGAAAGTTCAGAACACCTTAAACAGGTTGTCCTCCTTCAGCTGATTTATCAAATCCAGCAGGACATGTTCATGGGCGACCGTAGCCAGATGAAGCTGGTCATTATCGATGAGGCCTGGGCATTGTTATCAGGAAATATCGGGGCGTTCATCGAGAAAGGTTATCGCCGGTTCCGTAAATATAACGGAGCTGCAATTACCATCACCCAGTCTATCAACGATATTTACAAAGATAGTATCGGGAAATCGATCGCAGATAACTCAGCCTTTATGCTCTTGCTGGGGCAAAGTGAATCCGCAGTGAACGAAGCTGAAGCAAATAAACGTCTGGCGCTGGACGAGGCTGGTTACCGGTTCCTTAAAACCGTTCGTTCCACGAAAGGTGTCTACTCAGAAATCTTTGTCATTTCTAAAGCGGGCCAGGGTATTTGCAGACTTGTGGTTGACCCATTCAGCTTACTTCTCTATTCGACTGACCCGAAAGACGTTGCCGCGATCAAAGACAGAAAGTCCCGGGGGATCAATACCGAAGAGGCTATCAACGAAATTCTGGTTGAGCGGGGGTTAGCCGCATGATTAAAACCGCTGCAATTGCGCTGCTTTTTGGTTTCATCGGAGCCGCCCTTTTTGGGCGGTTATTCCCACCAGCCTCGCCCTATGACTATGTTGCAGTCATCAACTTTATGGACGATAAAGGTCAACCGTTAGGTGAAGCCCAGTCAAGGCTGGTATTAGCCCGCGCTGAGAAACTGTCAGAGGCGGGGTATCTTGTGCTCAATGCCTCAGCCCTTTATAGCTACCCTACGGGGCTCAAGATCCCCCAGACCATCAACACTCAGCAATAGCGGTGGGCGAATGAATACACCCAAATCAGTATGGAGCTTAATATTTCGTAAAAAGCGAAGCTGGAGGCAACATATTGTTTTCAGCATCGTTGTTATTTTCTTAACCGCACCGCTGACGCTATACGTGCTTAACCGGTATGAGATTGGTATCGATCCACAAAATAACCAATGTCTTCCTCCGTACCGAATATATCTCGTCGATAAAATGGACAAATCAATCGTCAAAGGGAAAATTTACGCCTTTCATTCTGAGCTAATGCAACCATATGGCAAAGGGCTGAAAATTGTTGATGGCATTGCGGGAGACACAGTCTCCGTTGATCCCGAAGAGACTGCAATTAACGGCTCTATGGTCGGTGAGGGACTGGCATTAGCAGCAGAATCTGGCCATACCGAACAGGAGCTAACGCGTAGTGGTGTCGTACCGAATGGTCGCCTGTGGATGATGGGGCGCACCAGATACAGTTTTGATTCCAGGTACTGGGGATCATTAGACGAGTCACAAATTATAGGCCGAGCGTATCCATTATGGTAAAAAAAACACCTTTTCGACTTTCGATATTGGCATTTGTAACCGCTGTTGTTTTCACTCCAGTCTGGGCCGAAAACACTGGTATCTATTTAAGTGATCTGCCGTCAAGACCGGTATCCAACTTAGATAATATTCCGACAAGACCGGCTAATAACTACTCAGTCACTGACATTCAAAAAGCTAAGCGTCAATTATCTGCAACTGAAATGAAAGATATTGACAGTCTCATAAAAGCGGCTCGTGATAATCAAAATGCCACTGCCGACCGCGCTACTGACACGGTTAAAGATAATCGAAAAATGATGGGTGAAATGCCCGAGTATAAAAATACAGATGAACTAGTCGATGATGCGGTAAGAGGAGCGTTAGCAAAGTCTGATATGACTAACGAGAAACAAAATAAGCCAGCCGGTGATTTTATTTATATTCTCGTCTCCGCGTCTCTCAGCGATGCTGAAATCACCGACATTCTCAAGTTATACGATGGACGCACGGATATCGCTCTGGTTGTCCAGGGGGCAAAAGATAAAAAGAACCTGCTTGATGAACTTACCCACTGGCAGAAACTTTCCTTCGACTCCAAGTCTTCTCTGGCCGTAAACCTCGATCCAACTGTATTCAAAAACTACAACGTTAGTTCTGTACCGACCATTATCCATGAAAAAGATGGTGAGCTGGTGGCCAGGGTGACAGGCATCTATGACATCGCGTACCTGAAAGACAAGACCGGCGACCTTGGTGTGGCCGGGCCCGCTGTTGGGGTCGTAGAGAAGAACCTTATTGATGAACTACAGGAGAGTGTCGCTAAACTCGATTTTGATGGCATGAAGAAAAAGGCCATTGATAACTACTGGCCCCGCCAGGTTTTCCAGGAATTCCCGGAAGCGACAAAGCGAGCTACCAGAACCATCGATCCGACGGTCATTATCCCTCAAAACATTACTTCACCTAACGGCGATATCGTTGCAAAACGGGGGCGATTTAACCCGCTAACTGTGATGCCATTTACCATCAAGCTAATCTTTTTCGATGCACGTGAAGAATGGCAACGCCAGTTCGCCAGGTATCAGTTTGAACATACACCAGCCTCCCTCACGCCAATACTGGTCACGACAAACGTGTATGGTGATGGCTGGCAGACCTTCCGTGACACCAAGAAAGAATACGGTGACTTCGCAAGGCTATACATGATTCAGCCAGGCATGGCCGAACATTATGGTTTGATAAACGTGCCCAGCGTTGTGACAGCCGACAGTAAGCGATTCATTAATGATGAATATTCACGCAAAGATTTTGAGGAGCTGAAATGAAAAAAATTCTCTCAGTTCTGAAATCACCCAAGACCCTGGTGCTCGCATGTCTGGCTTTTACTATGCCGGTTTTTGCGGCTGACGTTTCATCACCCGTACAGAACAAGGTCTGTCATGATAACCAAGTCTTATCAGCGAAACTCATTACGGATGTTTGCTGGAACTGTATTTTCCCGATAAAGCTTGCCGGTATTAATCTGTCGATGACAGGTACTGCACCTGACAATGCAGCATCAGGGACAGTATGTGCCTGTAAGGATGGATTGAACGTCTATCACCCGGGTGTATTGACCGCGATGTGGGAACCGAGAAAGCTCATCGAGTTAACGAGAACACCCGGGTGCATGTCATCCCTAGGAGGGGTAACACTCGACCTTGGTAATGATTTGCAGTTTGGCCCGCAGACCGATGGAGCAGCCGAGGAACAGCGGGAGCGTTTCTCAATAAGTTTCTACAACGCACATATGTATGCTATGCCGTTATTAAGAATGTTGGATATGTATCTACCCGGTCAATGTAATGCCGACCCATACAGCGATTTTGATATCATTAATTTCACGGAGATTGACCCGACCTGGAATAATACGATGCTGGCATTCTTCCAGAACCCGGAATCAGCAGCTGTGGCTAACGTGATAGCAATGCAGGCTTGCGCCGGTGAAGCAGCGGCACAATTTGCAGGTAAACAGCCAATAGACTCACTTTGGTGGTGTGCCGGTTCCTGGGGTGGGCAGTATCCTTTAACTGGATCGGTACGGAGTATGGATGCCCCCAGAACAACCAGCCTGGTCGGGATCCGTATGCTGGCCGCAGAACATCGTCGTGGACTGGCCTACCGTTCGATGGGAAACGATACTGTTTGTCGCTCCAAGATTTACCCAACGTTGCCAAAGCAACAGTACAAATTGAATATGTTCTACCCTACCCCGGAGACAAAAAACAGTCATGAGGTCGGTGAGTCCCCATACCAATGGCAAGGTGGGCCTTTCCGTTATCCAACCGGTAAAGGCCAGGACAGCACCTACATGATTTTCCAGTGGGTAGATTGTTGCCGCACAATGTAATAAAAAAACCCTGCAATGCAGGGTTTTTAATTTCTGTTTTTCGTTGAATTAAGCCTGCCGTTTAATGGCCTCATTCTGATCATCATTCGCTTCATTACTGGCATCCTGCAACACCTTTGTTTCCTGGTCTACCTGGGTAGGTTCTGTCTCAGTGCTTCCAGCCAATTCTTTTTCAGCGGCCCGGCCATTGGCCTGATTAAGCTCATCAGCAGATGCCTGCGCGTGACGTTTGAGTGATGCTGCCAGATCACGAATGAGATTATGAAGACGAGACTTAAACTCCTCGACCTCATCCTGATTAAAACAGTTATTTAACCAGAGGGTATCGATGATCTGGTGCAATTTATCAAAGTTCTGAATAATGCGGATAACCCGCAGCGCTTGCGGCGTTCTGATGCGAACCTCATGTTCTTTTGGATGGGTATACCCGACTTCATTGAGGCTGCTGCGTTCTTCTTCTTCTTTTACCGCACGGTTCAGAATAGCAATGTTATTTTCCAGTTCTTTCTCAGGCATGTCGATTACTTCGTTAACCGCCTTCAGTGTACGTTCAATCGCACCACTGTATTTAGTGCCAAGCCGTTCAAGGGCTCGGCTGTTATTGGTCAGATTGAAGAGAGCCTGGGAGATAATGTTAAAATTACGGGACTGTACCCGAATACCTTCCTGGGTGTGAAGAGTAAATTTCACGACAGCTTCAGGATTGGAATATTCGACACGAGAGTTAGGGGTTCGGTTATCCTGAGCCCCACTCTTTTTAGCTTGTTTTACGGTTTGTACCGGTGCTTTAGCCATAACAGAACCTCGGAGTTAATTTGTATGCCAATTGATTAGGCCAAAACTCAGGATAGTTGTCATTGAAAAATGGCTGCAATATGACCATGAAAAACCGACTTGAAAAATTAAACCAATATGCTTAAATGAATAAGAACCGAGCTGACGGACATCAGCACAACTTCCTAGTTAATTTCGCGCTCAACCAGCGCCCACCGGATGACCTCCTCCCGGGTTAACTACGCCTTCTACAGGCCCGAGCATCTCTGATGTGTTTAGGTTAAACCTGACATGTCTCTTTGCTTACCCAAACGGGTATTTTGGTTCTCAATCCCAAACAAAAAAAATTGTTAATCCTTTTAACTCCAGCGAATCAACAGATGTGCAGTTTTGTGTACATCCGTTTAGTTTACCTTTTAGGTAGCTAAATTTTCGCATTCTAAATTTATAGGTGATCTATGTCTGACCCAATCTCATTAATGGCAGGTATCGTATTTTTTGGTGCTGTGTATTACCGTGCCGAATATATCAGATTCCTTGGCCCAATCTGGCTGGCAATTTTTATAACGGAACGCGGTTTACTGTTCACTGGTCTCGGTTTTGTTACCGCGACTGTATGTGTAGTTGTTGCTTTACTCGTTATTTATAATTCATTCTTTACCAAGTCTGGGAAAAAATCTAATGAAGCAACTAATGGAAACATGGTTGAAGGTGTTTCTCGGGCTGGGTCAAATAATGACAAAGCCAAATATGCAAACCATCGTTTTGAAGGAAAGCTTGTTTACCACGGTCTCGAAAACTGGAAACACGATCCTAATAACGATAAATCGTATTTAGTCACAATACGTAGTGGTGGGAAAGACCATGAAATTTGGGCTGTTGGGCTCAAAAATGCTGTTGAGACTTGTGGAGCACAAGTTGGTGATATTGTTTCAGTCTGGAAAGAGTCTGAAGTAAGAACCGACAAAGCACAAGTGTTTGACGAAAGCGGTAAGGTTACAGGGTATCGTACTCTCCTTAACGAAAAACGTCGCGGCATTTGGGTTATGCAAGTACTCGCCGAAAGCTAAAATATTCTTAATTCAGGCTATAAGCCTTAACTTTTTAATCTTTTAAATATATGAGGTATATTATGACAATTGTCTATGGTAGTAGCATTGAGCCGGGTGGTATGGAACTGGATGATTACACAATGATTGCAGAGTGTGAAAATTGTGGGAAAGACTGCCGACATCGGATTTATGAAGACTGTGTTGCAGGGGCAATAAACCAGAGATTCTCTTATACGTGTAATCACTGCGGTTATCATTCCTGTAACGCTGAAGTATGTGACGTATGCGATAGCATCGAATGCGAAGAACATGCTGGTCGTTATCAGTCTAATATTTTCTTCGAAATGCATGAGCTCATTGAGCTCATGAAAATAGAGGGAGATATACTGGCAATCAGAGCAAAAATCAATGTAGGCGCTCACGACTTTGGAGATCTTTCAAAGTTAGATGATTGCCTGCATAGGCTCACCTTTCCAGGTTACTATGAACGGCGAAATACTGATCTCTATAAAGAGATATCAGATGCTTCAACCGACATGGCAATCCAAACATGGAAGCGTCTGGAACGCTTGTTATGCTAAACCTCCCTATAAAAACCCAGCGAAAGCTGGGTTTTTTTCTTTTCTGGATTGACCAACCAAACGTCGTATCATAATCTTATATCGCGGGCATCCCGCTTAACTTCTTTTAACACTCTTTATTTCGGCAACGCGCCATCCCTGAATGAATAAGTTCATTCGCACGGCTTCCCTACGCCCATAGAATTCGACACACGGTGCATCATGCATCGTGTTTTCTGCGCCGTCGAAAAAGGTGTTTTTCCTCTTGTTGAGGATACAGTGAGTCCAGCACTCTAACTGGATGCTTCACAAATCTTTCTAATTTTTGTGCCTATAGCACTAAATCATTTTAACTTTTTTAATTTAAAAATTTATGAGGTATAAACTATGCAATCCAGAGCAAAGGGTATTGTTGCGATAGAACCTAAATATGTGCCTGCATCTAACAATGCAGATTCATATATTTATTTCCGTTTGCGCTGTGACATGTCCATTAGCGGCAAGTCTCAGACCGAGTTCTATTCGATAAAAGCATTTGGTAAAGTCGCGGATTTTCTACGCGATAATATTCAAATGAATACCGAACTGTATATCGAAGCATTAGCTCGATCATTCCGTTATACAAAACATGGTATTGACCAAATGAGGACTGAGTTTCATGTTTTCATGGCTCGAATCATTCAGACTGGTCAATCAATAGATACCCGTGCAAATGAAACTGTAAAGCCACCATCTACATCAACCGTCACTTCGCTATCCCCTCAAGTAGCGCAAAAACTTAAGGACGATATGAAGTGGCAGAAAATGTCTGATGAAGAGGTAAGAACTGCTTCTGAAAAATGGAGAACAGTATATGCCGAGCAAAAGCAGCTGCACCCTGGAAAAGAGTCTGTATCACCAGACAACAATAAAAATTCAGTAGAGAAGATACCAGAAGCTTCGCCGAAGCTGGATGCTAAGAATAGAGCCGTGCAGACATCACGTCCGCAAGCCGCAACCTCTAAGCACCCTGTCAACATGCAAGCCTGGACAAATCTGCCAGCCGATAATTCGACAGCAGCCGTTATTGTAGCTCGTATGAAACTTAATGAAAAATTAAGCTCCTCCGGGCAAGTAACTTTAACTAACGCATATTCATCAGTTCGCGGTTGATATGACTGGTTGCTGATTCCTCAGCAACCTTCTTCTTTTTTAATCTTATAATTTATTTAATTTAATGAGGTATATATGTACTCAAATAAATCACGTAGTTCTGGTTCATTCTCAAACAACAATAAAGGGAACACCGATATTGTCGTTAAGATAGACAGCATTGCTCGACATATGTTGTCGCTCGAAAAGATGTTTGCATCCGCAGGTTCCAGTTCACCTCACATCTCATTCGAACGTGAATGCGTTTTTGCAAAACATATTGTCAACAATAATAACTACTTGGCTGACATAGCAGTTAATAATCCAAAGTCCTTCGAAACAGCATTCCTTCAGCTTGCAAGTAGCGGCCTTACTCTTGACCCGGCGCAGAAGCAGGCTTACCTGGTTCCACGCGATGGTCGTGTCATTCTTGACGTGTCCTATATTGGGCTCAGCAGGATGGCCACCGATGAAGGTTTATGCGAAGACATTGTGGCTGAATTAGTTTTTGAAAAGGACTCATTTAAAACCAATGGTCGTCGTTCCAGCCCAGACCACGAATTTGACCCCTTTGCTTATAAAGGGGGACTCGTTCTCACAAACACCGATCAGGGTGCTTTAGGAGATCGAGGCATGTTCAGGGGGGCTTATGTCGACTATTTAATGAAGGATGGACGTCATCTGGTATTTTTCATTGACCTTCAGGATTTAGCTCAATCTCGGGCGAAATCCGAATCTTGGGCAAAAGTGGAGAAACGGCAGTATTCACCGTGGACTCAGTTCCCTTGGAAGATGGTGCTCAAGTCAGCTATTAAGCAGACCATACACTTAATTCCTGGTAACCGTACTCGCCTGAGTTCAATGATTGAATATCTGAACACTGCTGGTGGTGAAGGTTTCCGTACAGCAACAATACCCGTCGCAGCTGCTGAAGCTGAAATGGAGGTTAGACAAGAAGCCAGGACGGCTGGTAATACGGATACTACAATCCGAACTGCAAAGTCTGATGATAAAGTTATTGAAGGTGAGTTTAATAAGCTCCCTGAAGAACCTGATTCAACCGAGCAGCAGGACATCAAGAGCAATACACCAACCGATGTTTACGATACGGCTGAGGGAAATACACCTCCAGCTGACGTAAATGGTTCGGCTGATGATATTCTCCCTCCACCCGGAGAAACCAATGGGCAGTCCAATGAAGAAATGTCTGAGCATCCCGGGGTCAGAAAATGGGCTGAACGCAGAATTAAAAAGTTAGTAAGCCGGGCAGAAAAGACGCTTGGATACGAAACTATTTTAAACGATGCAAAAAGCAGTTTCGATCTGAATGAAAGTGAGCTGGCATTCGCTCGCTTATCTTTAGAAAAATCCCGTCGGTCACTTCTCAAAAATCATTTAACTAACGCAGTAGGTAGCTTCGATTTTACTCAAGTACTTAACTTCATCGAAAAAATGGGTAAGGGTGAGTTTAAAACCGACGCGGCCAAATGGGTCGGTGAAGTCCAAGCCGAATCAATGGAAATACACAAGTTATATCTTGAGGCTGTTAATACATCTGATTTTGTGAGGCTCAATGCCGCTCTCAACAATGTGACATTTCCCCCTCTAAAAGAAATGGTAGAAGGTCTTATTGAAGATCTTCTGGCCGCTTAACTTATCCGGCAGGAAACTGCCGGTTTAACTTTCTAAATTTATCTTAAGGTGATCATTATGTCTGACATTTATGAAGTCGTTGATGTTGTGCAGGGCTCAAAGGAATGGCTCGAATGGCGTAAAACTGGTGTGACAGCAACATGCTCCCCTATTCTGTTAGAGGAGGCTGGTGCAACTAAAACGCCCTACGAACTCTATTTGCAATACGCTGGCCTGATTAAGGCAGAAGACCTTTCTGTCATTAAACAGGTTGATGCTGGTAAAAAGCTTGAAGCACTTGCCAGAAGTTACTGCGAAAAAGAGATTGGACAAATCGCCCTGCCTTTCTGTGTAAGGAACAAAAAGTATCCTTACATGATTGCTTCGCTGGATGGGCAGTTCGACGATGGTTCAATCCTTGAGATAAAGAATCTTTGCGAGAGCAAACATCTTTCTATTCTTCAGCTTGAAACCAAATCGCCAGAATTCCGTTATTACTACTGGCAAGTTCAGCACCAGCTGCTGACAACAGGCGCACCCCAGGCGTATCTTGTGTTTTGGTCGGCCACTGACCAGACCAAGGTCTTTAAAATTATGCCTTCGAAGAAAGCGTTTTATCGAGTCCAGGTTGCCTGCGAATACTTCTGGAATAAGGTTCAGACAAAAACAGCTCTACCGTTTGATAAGGAAAAAGATATTTTGCTTATCTCTGACCCTGAAATCATGTCTCAGACACAAGGCTTTAAGCTTCCAGACGACCTCGAAGCTCGTGTGGTAGACATAGCCAGACAAGTTGGAACATTGCAGCAGATGGAGAAAGAGTTGGCTTTAAAGAAAAAGCAGTTCGAAGAATACCAGAACGCGGTCAATTTATTGATCCAGGGTCTAGGTGCTTCTATTGGCTTTTCCTATAACGAGCTGGTTAGAATCGATGGCTTTGGCTTTCGTTTTCTTCAGTCTCGCGTACCGGAAAAACCGAGCTACAAACGAATCTGCGATAAATTATCTATTGACCCCAAACATCATCCAGAATGTTACGGTCAGTCATCGGTACGAAATTCGTTAAGTACCTATGAATATAAATCAACTCTGACTGATACTGTCTACATTCCTTTGGATGACACTTCCGTACTGGTATCTCCTGGTGCAGAAGAGACAGACTCAGCCCAACAATACGTTGTTTTTTAATTATTGAGCCCAGTTTAAAACTGGGCTTTTTTTTTGCTTGACCAATTACACATCCTTTATTATCTTTAAATAGCGGCTTAGTCCGCTTAACTTCAGGCAACTGCCTTTAAACACCTTCTAAATTCGGCGCTCAAGCCACTCCTGAATACCTCCTGGTATTCACAAGGATTTCTTTCGCCTAAACAAATTCGATAGCCTGCGGCTCTCATAAGCGGCAGGCTTTTTTGTCCGTCGAAAAAGGTGTTTTGTTGTCACGTAGACAACAACAAGTGCCTCAGTCACTCCCAAACTGAAACTAGTACCTAACTTCAGCCTTCATGCAAGGCCTAATTCATCTAATTCACTAATCTTTTTAAATGAGGAGTCTGATCATGTTTCTTGTAAATATGACTGCATATCTTGCATCCCCAGAACAACGGGAAATGGGCGTTATTGATGTCGATCAGCAAGTATCACACGCATTACGTGAACTGTTGACCTTTAATACCTGTCCTTCAGAAGATGTTATGACCGATAAAGCTAAAGAATTTGCTGAAATCGCTACATCACTCTGTAATAAATATAAGGCTGATGGTGTACTTGTTTATGCCAAAACCTATTTTATGCCTGTTCTGGTCTCTGCATTGAGAGCCAGAGGCATCGTTTCTTATGTAACGTATGCACCAAAGGTTACCAGTGTTGATAACAGTGGCAGTGTTAGCCGCAATTATAAGCATGTCGATTTAGTACGTGCTGATATTGCTGCATAACATCATTCTTCTTAATTAATTTTTAATTTTTAAATCTATCTAATTTAATGAGGTATATCATGACTACTAATTTCGCAAACCTGTCTGTTGAAATCATGGCGCGCTCTACACCTGTCCACCCTTCTGTATTTGGTATTGTTGTTCCAGATCATCAGATGGATAAAGTTAAACCGTTCCAGGGATTTGACTCAGCCAATCCATTTAGTGCATTCGTGCCTAAACAGAATGACGACTATGTTTTTGAAGCGTATTTGCGTTCATCTGTACTGATGTGGATTAACTATCCACAAAATCAGTCTCTGTGGATCTCTGGCCCAACAGGTTGTGGCAAAACCAGTGTTGTCGAACAAGTAGCAGCAAGACTTAACTGGCCTGTCATGAAAACTACAGCTTCACAAGACCTGGATATTAACAATCTCATTGGCGGTCTCCGGCTTCAGTGTAATGAACTGACCGGTGATACCAAGACTGTTTTTGTTCATGGCCCACTGACGCTGGCGTACAAGTATGGACTGATTTTCCTACTCGATGAGTACGATCAATTAGACCCATCCTGTGCCAATGCCTTTAACGCCATCCTCGAAGGAGGGAATTTAGTTATTCCTGAAACCAACGAGGTAATTAAACAGCACCCGAACTTCAGATTTGTTGCAACGGCTAACTCAATTGGTCAGGGCGATTTTACTGGCGTTTATGGCGGTGTGAAAACATTAAATGTGGCCAACCTTGACCGCTATATGTTTATCACTGCTGACTATATGCCAAAAGAAACCGAGACTAAATTGATTACCAAATATATCCCCGACACCAAAGTCGCGGAGAAATTTGTTGACGTTGCGAATATGATTCGCGGTCTTTTTGTAGGCAAGAATATCACCGGTGAAATTGACACTAGTGTCAATACTAACAGTGCAAAACTCCCGGACGGTGTTCTTCCCGACACTCGTTTATCAGTAACGTGTTCAACTCGTTCGCTGGTGGCCTGGCTTGACCGCTACTCAATGATGAAAGCTGCAAAGATGCCACGTGCATTATTAACAGCTTTCGATTATCAGATTGGTAATCGTGCATCAGCAGATGATAAAAAATCTTTGCATCTCATCGTTGAAGCTGTATTCGGTTCTGAAGCACTTAAATAAAACCCCGCTTGGGGTTTTTTAATTCTTTTTAAATCAATTTTAAATTAATGAGGTATGTCATGACTATCAAATCCAATGCCACTCAGGTTCTGGAACAACTTATTCTCGTTTCTCTTTCTGATATCACCAGTATTAGTGGTCGTCGTAAGCTGAAAAGAGAAGATCTTGGTAACAGTGCTGATTTGCCACCTGATGTACTTGTTTCATTAGGTAGCAAGAAAATCATTGACCCACAACTCATCAATCCATTTACCCGCAAGAAGAATTCAGCTCACGCTTTATGTCTTGAAGCGGGTATTAAATTTATGGGAGGCTATGCAATTCCAGCCGACAAGGTTAATGATTTAATTGGTAAACTGAATGTACTTAAGGGCGAGTTTTACGATTACAAAAAGGAATTTATGAAAGCTGATTTTAATAGCTGGATTAATTCTTTTGAAGAAAAGTATCGCTCTATACTTTTGCGTGATGCTGCGATCGATTTGTCTTATATGGATAGCCAGATACAATTTGGCTTTACTGCGATTCATATCACACCTTATGGTAACAGTGTCATTCAGGATGGTTTAACTGGGCAAGTTAAAAGTTTAGCGGATGAAGTTTATGAGGATGTGGCTGATGTTGTTGAAGGTTTCCTTAAAAACAGGAACCCCGATGCGTTTTCTCAGCACACACTAAATCCTTTACGCCGCTGCGGCGATAAACTCGCTTCCCTAGCTTTCATCGCACCAAGCGTCCAGTCTCTTAGCGACTATGTTAATCAGGTAATGAAAGACATTCCGCTAACCGGCAAAGTGACGGGCAAACCTTATAACGACATTCTCTCTCTCCTCAATAACCTACGCGACCCAATTCATGCAAAACAGTTTGTAGAACTGCTGTCATCAGCCAGTACTACAGATGGTAACGATGCGATTGACCCATCACTTTCAATGAACCTTATTGGAGATGATGATGCCATGACTTTAGCGGCCATTTCGGCAACTCAGGTTCAGGTAGAAACGCTTCCTCCTCCGCATACAGATGCGTTTGCATCTGCTGTGGTAGTAGAAGATCCGATCGGATTGCAAAGCGTTGATTCACTCGCTGAAGCCCCATCTGTTCTGGTAGAAATCAATGGTTCAGCTGATACGTCTTTGGCAATCGAACCGGTTAATACGTCGGCTGATACTGACGTTAACGACTTGTCCGATACCCAGGAGCATGGAATTGTTAATGACGCTGTAATACCGGCGTTTAGTGCGGTTATGGTCGATGATGATTCATTTTTGGGCGGTGATTCGATTGTACCCCGCTCTCTGCCAGACTCAGCTCTTATTTCGGGTTTGGATTCTGAAAAAGTCATTGATGGAAAAGAGCCTGAAATTGTAATTTCGTCTTCACTCGATGATGACGAAACAATAATGGTGTTTTAAAAATAAAAGGCCCACTCCGGGCCTTTTTTCTAATTAATCTATTTAAATTTATTGTGAGGTATATATGGGTATTTATAATTCCCTTCCTATTGTCGCACGTGCATTAAGCTCTCAGATTGGTCTTAATGTTTCTGTTGGCGGCAATGAAGCATATGCTACGGAGACTGGTGCTGGTTTTCTTATTAACCTTCCATTCTTCAAGGACGCTGAAATGTTGGCAAATCCGTTATTAGGGTATGCCGTACATGAAGCAGCACATATCCGTTTCACTGATTTTGGTGATCTTAAGATATTCATTCAAGAGCATATGGAGTCGGATAAATACAACGTTGAGGTACTTAGACACCTGGTCAATCTTTGCGAAGATTTGCGCATTGAACGTGCGATGAGTTGTCGCTATCCAGGTACATTGAAGTATCTCAATTCACTGAATCATTTTTTGTTCAGTGAAGAAGCGGAATCCTGTGATAAAGCTTCATCGGTATTTCTGGATACCCTGCTTACTTGTGGTTTGAACCGCTTCAACGGTTTAACTATCCCAACAAAGCAAGTGCGTGAAGACTTTGAACGCATCTTCGGGCTGGAGCTGTACGACAAAGCTATGACGGTTATGGCTGAAGCAGTACAAGCAACCTCGATTAAAAAGGTGTTTGAAGTTGCATGTCGGTTATATGACCTCGCAGTAGATGCATTTAACGAAACTAATGAGCAAGAAGAACCTCCGCAGGATGATAATCAGGGCGCTGATTATGGTGACAGCAAAGGCGATGACAGTTCGTCAGAGCCGGGCCAGTCATCCGACAGTTCTGACAAAAATGGGGATGGCCAGACTGTAAGTTCAGGCGGTAATGGCGGCTCGCCGTCATCGTCAGCCGGTCAGAATGGGCCTTCTTCAGATCCTGATGGTAATACCGGTGGCGCACCAGATAAAGAACATGGGCAAAACGATAGCGATGATGAAAACGATAACTCATCGTCAACGTCAGCTAATCGTAATACTCCTGCTTCCGACTCTGGTGACAACAAAGCCGGAGCTTCCCAACCGGGCTCAAATGCTTCGGGTGAAGCTTCTGTCGTTAACATGTCCCAGGGCGGTAAAGACCCTTTCGAAGGAACCACATCGAATGACCTTGGCCGTACTGGACAGAACACTTCAGATAAGCTCAATCAGTTAATCAAAGACAAAGTACCCCCGCATCAACGTATCGTTTCACCTACTCCATATTCAGTAGCACCTGCGAAGCGGCACGATACCGGTAATGCATCCGTAAGTTTAGGGGTGCAGATGGCTACCGGGTTACGCCAATCACTTCATGGGTTGTTACAGGGTGTAAGAGCGGTGAGAAGAACACATCGTGAAACTGGTCGTAAGCTTGATTCTCGACTGGTTACCAGTGCCATGCTGGGCAATACGCGTCTTTTTAAACATAAGTCCAAGGCAGTAGATGTCAGTTCTGCTTTTACTATCCTGCTGGACTCTAGCGGGTCAATGAGCCGGTCGGTTAAAGAGGCTGAAGCCGCTGTTGTATCAATGTTGTATGCGCTCGATGGTATTCAGGGGGTAACTACCTCGGCATACCATTTCCCACACGCCGCACATAATAGCGTAGGTCTGTTAAAAGGACGGGAGCAAACTTTACGGACAGCTATAGGAACTCATCAGTTTGGTATTGGTACGCAAGGCTGTACTCCTCTTTGCGAATCGTTATGGCCTGCACTTGCAGACCTGACGTCAGCTAAAGCGGATCGCCATGTATTGGTTATAGCAACTGATGGCCAGCCTGATGATATGGCTTCTGCGCGAGCGATGATACAAAGCGCTAAAGATGATGACATCATCGTTATTGGCATCGGTTTCGGTGATGCCAGTGACCGCATGATGAAAAGTCTTTTTGGTGATACCGGTGTTTCTGTCGGTTCTGTTTCTGCCTTACGTAGCAAACTCTTTGAAGTAACCCGTAAAGCTCTCATGTCTTAATCTGTATTTTAATTTCCGTTTTAGCTTTCTAAATTAATTTAATTTATTTTAAAGGTGATCATTATGTCTGCAACCGCAAAATCTAAAGTGGTTCACGAAAATCAACTCTCATTCATGAGTATTTTCGATGCCACTGAAAGTGAATATGATCTGATATCAGCCGATTCAGAACATAATTATGAACTTCGTTTTTCATCAAAGATGGCTTACGAAATAATTCGGGATAGTATATATATCATGACTGCATACCGTAGTACTGGTGAGCAGCGTGTGGATGAAATCCTCTGGATTTGTTCGGAAGAAAATCAGGAAGACTTATGTTCATTTACGAGTTGCTGCAAAATAGCGGGTCTTGATCCATTCGAAACCCGGATGGAAATCCTGCACGAGTGGTCAAGTGAATTGGCAAAACAAGCAAGACTGATTGCGTGTCATCACTTTACTGCTCCCACTAATATGGAACATGTTGCATCCCAACGTATTGGATACGAAAAATACAGAAAAGCGTTTTATCACACTTATCCTAAAGAGGCTGCGAAGCCGCTTAAGAATAAACCTCTGTAATAATACAAACGCTGACTTCGGTCAGCGTTTTTTTCGTGCCACGCTGGAGACTAACATGAATATTTTAAAACATGACTTCGATAGTTCCTCTGAACTGCTACAAGCGGGTTTATTGCTTAATCAATTGGAGGATCTAATAGGGTTTATTTCCACGAATGAGTTCAGGAAAACCTCAATCAATCAGTTCATTGAGGTTGAGGCATCTGAACTTATGGTTTTTAACCTATGGCATCCGATGTGTCCCGATATCACTGAGGTTCATTTCTTCCGTGATATGGATTCAAATTGGTGGCCATACAAGATTTATGAACTCATGTCTGATATAACCACCCAAACCCAATTCATTCCTCGGGTAAATCAATAAAGGTGACATCATGATTCATTATTGGGTTAAAGTGAGACCCGGTGAAACAGATATCCTCGCACCTCTTCGTCATGGGGTTCTCGCCATAAAATATTTGGATGGAGCGCCATTGCTTTTCCAATGGCCTCCTGAAGAAGGATGGACGTTCGAAACCCTGGATAAAGTACAGCCTTGTGGTGTTGAGTTTGGGGCCGATGCATATATTAATGATGTATGGATTGGTACTACAGAATTTTAATCTTTAAAGACTGAATGTCTGGAGTCTCATTTAATGGATATCCCATGCATTTTGTTTATATCAAATAGTCGGCATTATGTAATTACTGAAGACTCTGTTATCGCTTCATGGCCATCACGTTCTGATAAAGAAAGTGAGATCATTCAGCTTAATGACGGTCGGATTATTACTGCAAACAATGTACGACGATTTAACTTCATCGACATTTCAAAGATCGAAAGCCTGACGGCGATTGATGATGGAATTGTCTTTTAACTATATAGATTAATAACTGGAGTCTGTATGAGTGGCTGCGCGTTGATAGAGTATAACAACCGCACCGCCAGAATACGCGGTGAAGTTGCACAAGGCGATAAGCATTATATTCAGTATGCTCTCGCTCACTGGGCTGTCATTGCAATCAGGATTCGCAATACAGACCATCATTTTACCCGATTGCCGGTTGATGAGTGGATTGAAGGAATTGCAAAACAAGTAAATCCTTCTGAGGCTCGTGAGCAGATATTTAATGCTCTATTGCGGTGTAAGCCGGGTATCTTCTAATTCATTTAATTTATCGAGGTATATATGTTTCATTCTGAAACCGAGGATATCTATGGTTTTGTGTCTGGCGATATGTCATTGCGACCTCATTCAATCGATAGAGATTTGCAGGACTTAAGGTTACTACTCGCCGATATGGATACCATTAATATTCTGAACGAACGAGGGATAGGAACTCAGAAAACCATCTTTCATGTAACACAAAATGAGTCGAAGGCATTAATGCTGGTTACTCGTTTAACTTACTGCCAAGGTGGTGGACGATTTACTCACCCTGAATGTGCTCTTCTTGTTGAACAGATAACTGATCTAGGACGTAAGTTGGGTAATAAACATTTCGATGCGGCGATGAATGAAGCAAAACGCTTTATAGCGAATGAGGCTGACTTCATGAAAGAACAAACTGTCTGGTAGAAAATTTCTAAGGAGTCACTCATGTATACTTCAACTACTGCTAAATCAGATCATATTGATAGCTTTAATAACGCACAAAACCGTATGTTGATGAATTACGAACGTGATGAGTTTGAACAAGCTCCCGCTGCCGTACTTTATGATGCTGTCGGTGCTGTCGTAAACGATGAATCTGATATTGATATAATTTTTCGCCTTATGGATATGGAAGGAGAAATGTTGTTTCTCCGCGCAATGAAAAACCTCGGTTGCCAAGAGAATGTTTTTTATTACGCATCTGAATCTGGTGCGGTGCTGACTGCTAACGATGCAACGTTGCTTGAATTTGCTTATAACCTGGGCAAACATATCAGCAATGAGTTCTTTACGCGTTTCTTGCGTAATTCTCAGTTAGCCCGTGAACTCATCGGTAACATCATTCGTATAGGCAACGATGCCCTTAAATTTCCAGATGACGGCCTGAATACAGTATTTGAATGCTGTGTGATGGAGAATTCATCCTGGAAGAACCAAGGCCATTTTAAAGATAACTTTGGTCTTTAAAGCATCTAATTCTTTTAATTAGCTAACACAGAAAAACCCAGTCTTCGGACTGGGTTTTTTTGTATTTGCTGATTTCAAATCATGTAAACAAAACGGATGCACATGAAAATTACTTTTGATTTTTACAGTCAAAACGTTGCCATTTTTGAACTTGTTATTTTAACCCATATGGCAAACTAATCGTAATGCCGTCCGTATTTCTGATAAGGGAGTTTTATGAAGACACTTAAATGTTCTCATAACAGGGCAATGCTTATGCCAGCACACAAAATCCCTGCGGTATTAGTTAACGACGACCCTAAGAACATAGTTACTGATGAGCTGTTGCGTAAATATGGAACACGCATGACTCTCGATGAGGCTTGCTCCGAAATTGGTGTTAAGTCGGATAGTGTAGCCAAACGTATAGGACAGGTCAGATATAGGCATTATGCATTAACTCGCCAACTTGAAAGTGCAAGGGTCTTTAGTGGAAAAAATAGCTTTTTCTGGACGGAGTCTATCGCAAGAATAATTTCCGAGGGTAATTCCGATGAAATATCAATTTTTAACTAAAATCATTATTCCCCTGCTAGTGGGATTTGCTTTTTCTACCTCAGTTCTTGCGGATGAGGGTAACACCCCAACGTCTCAATCCCCTCAGACCACCAGTGACGACCTCGCTGGTGGTCAGGCATTTCTGAATGGAAAAGAGGAAGGTTGGTTCTGGCGTAAATCGCCACCTGAGCCAGTGAAGAAAAAGCCAGTGAAGTTACCTCCTCCGCCGACTTTACCGCCTCAAGAAACGCCTAAACAGGTTGCTCAAACACCTATGGAGTCGACTCCAGAACCTGCCGCAACTGAAAAGCCCGGCCCGGCTCCGTTCACCGTAGCCTGGTTTAATGAAAACATTCAGAAACTACGCAACCAGGCCATCGACAATCCTACCCAAGAAAACGTTAGGGCATATTTTCTGGCCCAACGCATTATGCTGGATAAAGCCAGCCGCTTTACTGATATGGCTAGGTTGGTTACTTCTACCGACCCCCTCATAGATGAGAATAGCCGCCGCTCAACCTCAACATTTGGGGCAATGGATCAATCGAATGAAGCTGAAAACAATTCGAGAACGGTCATAAAAGACGTAGCGACAAAAGCAGGATTGTTTTTCTTCTTCCGTGGGGAAAACTGCTCCATATGCGTAAAGCAAGCTTCTGTTATGAATACGTTTAGTTTCATGACAGACATGAAGGTCATCCCAATTTCACTTGATGGTAAACCTCTTCCAGGGAATATTTACCCGGACTGGAGGCCTGATTCTGGCCAGGCATCAAAGCTCCAAATATCAAACGCACCTGCGATAGCTCTGGCAATCCCGCCATCTACAACACGCATTGTCTCATTTGGGCCTATCAGTGCAGACCAGTTAATTTCAAGAACAGTCCTTATTGCCCACGATGCAGGGATCATTTCTGACCAGCAATATAAGAGCACCTTGCCATATAACGATACCGGCTATATCGACTCAAACATTCTGAATGACATGCCTAAAGACCTAACTCAACAACCTGATGAGTTTATCAAATATATACAAGCTAAAGCTGGCTACGGTTCGACACCTAACCCAAATGCTAATAACCCGGGGGAAAAATGAAGATTTCGCGCAACTATAATATAAAGAATGTATTCCGTAGAAACATTCTTGCAATTTCTATCTGCCTCTCCGGGTTGACAGCTTTTCAATGCGAGGCCACCAGCATTAGTACTCAGCTAGACAGTATGTTCGGCTCTATGTCGAATGTTACAGCTCCCGGTGATTATCAGAGCGTTACACGTGATGGATATACCGGTGGCGGATTTGTTCTACGTAATAAGCTCCGTACATTGACACCTATTAGTATTAGTCTCCCTTCTGCGTCGGGAGGATGTGGAGGGATAGACCTTTTCGGCGGGTCATTCTCGTTCATCAACGCTGATCAGTTCGTCCAGATGCTACGTAATATTGCTTCTAATGCTGCCGGTCTAGCTTTCCAGTTGGCCCTGAACGCTATGGATGCCGTTCTGGATAATGCTATTTCGAAAATGCAGGCAATCATCCAGCAGATGAACGATCTGACCGCAAATTCGTGTCAGTTAGCGAAGGGGTTGTTAGTCGACACTGCCTCTGCATTTGGTGACAGTGCAAAGGCTGCTGTATCTTCTCAGCTGTCCTCTGATGGCCTCTCAGACCAATTTAAAGCCATGTGGGGCAATATGGGTGGTGGTAAAGCACCCGACGTACAAAAACAAGAGGCAGGGAAAAGAAAGGCATGTGACGATTACGGTAACATTGTGTGGTGTTTGCTCCAGAATGGTAGCTTTAGTAATCAATTCATCGGCTCCGAAGATGAGCAAAAAGAACTTATTATGTCTATGACCGGCACCATCATCGTCGGTAGCCAGTTGGGTACAGATAAAGATGGGTCAGCTAAAAAGAGTGTGGTTAGGATTGCTCCACTCGCAACTTCAAATGTCCTGGATTCTTTTATAAATGGTGATGATAGTTTCGATTTCTGGTCTTGTTCAGGTCAGACTAGTACTTGTGAGAATCCCAAAAAACAGACCAAAATAATTAAAGGTCTCGCTGCCAATATCACACTCTTCTTTATCGATAACGGATATTTGAGCTCGGCCAGAACTGGTTCAAACCCTGGGGATGCTAAATTACGGCAAGCAAACTACTACAACGTAGCTGGTGCTACCAGTAAAGCGACTCAAATTGCACGTCATGATTTAGCCGCATCTTATTCCTATATACGTGAACTATCTCCTGTCATAGCCTATTCAGCTGCTTATAACTACCTCAGCGAAATGCTTACGGCTGCTGCGACCGGCGCACGGCTCCAGCAGGAAAATGATAAATCGGCGTCAGTTTATTATAAGGATGCTGGAGAGCTAATCGAAAAGGCAAGGCAAAATCTGTATGTCTCCTATAACGCCATGATATCCCGTTATGGTGGCGAGGCCCGTATACCTGAATCATTCAGCAACTATATGACAACGCTTCCGCAGGTTCATTATGAATCTGAAGGTTCTCTTGATGGCTCGCTCTAACAAGGTAACTTAATATGAGTGAATGGAACGTATATACTGTTGGCAACATTGAATTTATTTATAATATATTCAATTCCGTTGCCATGTTATTGAATGATGGCACTTACGGATCCTTGTTTAGGATTTCAGCACTCATTGGTGTAATTTGTGTCGTGCTTGCTGCTGCTATATCAGCCGGGAAATCATTATCCCTTTCTCATATGTGTGTGGCCGTCGTGATGTATTACCTGTTTTTCAGTGTATCGATGCGCACCAACATTGAAGATGTTACAACGGGTAAGTTTCGTGCTGTTGATAATGTACCAGCGGGATTAGCCGTTGCCGCATCTGTACTGTCTACTGTTGGGTATGCAACTACCGAGAAGATGGAGCAGGCATTTTCTGTCCCAAGCATGACTGAGTATGGGTCTCTGGATCCCCTTTTCACTCTGGCCACTTTATACGACACATTGAAAACGCCAATGCGCTGGACGGGTCAAACTGGTGCTTACGGTGATCTGGACGCAAGCGTTTCAAACTATGTGAAGAACTGCGTAGGCAACGATATTATTCGTGGGTCTAAAACCTTTGCTTCAATGTATCGCTCTAATCAAGGTGTATCAGGGCTAGCCTCGAACGATTCCTTCCAGCGGGTTGTTATTTACGACAATGTACGTAGCGGCTGGTCTACCAGTACTGAAGAATCTTCAAATGGGGGCTCACTTTATACCTGTTCTGACGCGTACACGAAACTTAAAGGACTCGCTACCCAGAACGCTTCTAGCCTGGACTCAGCTTTTGCCAGCTCTTATACCGCATCCGGGCGCACTTGCGGTGGTGCGCCATGCTCAGGTTCAGGAAAAGCCCAGGAAGTACTGAATTTCTTCAACATAAGTGGCACTGATATTCGTGATTTCCAATTGATGTTGGTCATGTACCCTCATTTCAGGGAACTGCCAATGTACGGACTCGAAAGCTCATTTCGTGGTACTGCTGCTGTAACTCGCGCCCAAACCATGACTCAACAGGCATTCCAATGGTCTTCTTCTGGTTCATCATTCTTGAGCTGGATGGGTTCATTTATGCCGATTTTCCAGGGAATAATATACGCACTCGCACCATTTATGGCCTTCCTTTTCGGTCTGGGTATTATGGGTTTGCGACTGGTGATGAAGTACTTCCTCGTTATCATCTGGACATGGACTTGGCTTCCCCTCGCAGCGGTCGTCAACATGTATGTGTTAAACAGTATCCGTGATACGTCAAGCCAAATTCTTGTCAGTTCGGGTTCTGGCGGACTTAGCTTTGCTCAGCTTTATCAGCTCCTGTTTGAGACTCAAAAAAGTATAGGTCTTGCTGGTAATTTATACGCGATGATCCCGGCCCTGGGTGGATTCATTGTCTGGGGCAGTTCTGTTGCCTTTAACTCTCTTGCAAGCTCAGCAGCAGCACCTTCAGCTGCCGATACTAAAACTCTCGCACCTGATGTCACCAACGCTCCTGCGATAAACAGTCGTGGTTCCGATGTTGAATTTAACCCAACACAAGGAACTATCATGGGTGGGTCTTCTGGCACTCTCCCTGCCATTGACATGAAAAAGGTCGCTACTCACAACCTGTCCAGCGCTAAGCAAGAACTAGATTCAGCATCCAGTTCCTTGACTGCCCAATCTGGAGCAATGATTAGCCAGGTGGCCAGTAACATGAATTCTGGTGGACATTCGCAAGTTTATAGTGACGCTTCCAATGCAGCATTTGCCAGCCTGAGCAGCTCAGATCGTGCCCTTGTCAGTTCTGTGGCTAAAGAACAAGGTATTTCTGATATGCAGGCGCTTGTCTCTATCGCCAAAGGTGATGTGAGTGTCGGTGGCGGTGCGGGAAGTTCAAGTGCTGGTGTTGGTGTTAAAGGTGGAATGTCACGTTCAGAGGCAGAAAGCAGTGGCCTGAGTAATGACAACAGTGCTAAGTACGGTTCTACAGACAGCGCCTCGTCGCACAAAATAGACAGTGCGACCCAGTCACGCATCGTCAATACCGCAGCAAGTGCGATGTACCAGTCCTTATCGCAAGAAGGTGAGAGTTCTCAATCGACTCGTTCTTTTGCTGAGGCAAATCAAAGAATGCAGTCCGCACAAAAGAACTTCCAGGAAGCAAACTCCTTCGTTTCAAGTACCTCAATGGGCCAGACAATGAATGCTGCGCAACTTGCTACAGCCATTGGTCGTAATCATGATGCACAAGCAACATTGACTCAAACCCTCGCGGCGCACCCGGAACTGTCCAGCAAAATCGCCGGTGATGCAGCGAGCCTGACCTCTTTAGGTATGACTCACGAAGACGCGCATACCTTTGCTCAATTCAAAGCAGCCAGTGAACTTGGTGTTGCCGGTGCAGTAGCTGCCAAAGCCGGGTTCATTAACGCTGATTCCAGCCCAGTACTGACGACAACTGCATCTGAGCAATACCGTGGCGTGAGTGGTGGAGCTGAAAGCGCTGGTGGCCGCGCAGTTGCTGGTGCAGCGGACGTTGGCAACTCCGTTAATGCAGTAACAGGCCGATCTTACGGAGCGCTTGGTGAAGCACATGCGTCATCGTCTGATGGTTATGGGCAAGGCCAGGTTAATACTGTCGGGGGACAGAATAGCGGTGCAGTTGAGCAAATTCACAAGGGAAATGAGGGTGAAGTCATGACGAAAGCGGGTAACACCGCCGCAAATGATTTCGAAAACAACCACTATAATCTTGGCGGTATTACTGGCGATTTTAATAAACTCGTTTCTCATGTCAGTAATGCGTTCAAAGAAAGCCCGGTATATGAACAGGTACATGATCAGGCCAGAACCATCGCTGGGGAAATTCCGCTTGGTGGAGATGCAAACCGCGAAGCGGCGCGAGATTCTATTGTGAACTACTACGCCATGACTAAAGCTGGAGCGTCTGAGCAACAACTTTCCCAGGCCCGCAGTGACATGATGGCACGTATTCAACTCGCGACGGGTGGTGAAAATGACAATGGAACGGTTATGGGCGGAAATACTGCTCTTGCCCGTGGTATTGCAGCCCGTATTGATAATGCCGGTTTAGACCGTTCAGCCAATGATGGCTCCATTATTCAACAGGCTACTACTGCACTGAATACCGATCGCCAAACCCACGAATACAACACCGGTGGCATGGCCAACAACCTTGGAGGGATGCATCAGGCATCAAATGGAGGTTCTGCTGTGGGTGATGGCGTCCCTTACGCGATGGGAACCCACAACCAGGGATACGGCGAGGCTGAGACAATGACCGTTAATGCCCAAGGTGCTGAAGGTCATAATGGTTTAAACCAGAACTCAAACTATGGTGGGTCTGAGACAACAAACATTAATACCCAAGGCGCTGGTGGTCATAGTGATTCAAATAACGGAGGTACAATGTTCAGTGATCCGCCACCTGCACGTGCAACCCAGTCGCATCAGGAGTATGTACCTGTGCATCCACGTAATAAAGAGAACAATGGAGGTCATAGTGGTGGAAATGACGACATGATAATTTCATCGAGTAAGTGATTCGCAATAAAGCCCTGCAATCTTGCAGGGCTCTTATGTGGTCACGAACATGTATACGACAGGAAGGCTCAGTAAAGAATAGAGCAGAATATAAAACTCCCACATACGCTCACATTTGCTCTTGAACGTTCTGCCATTTTTTCCACGTCCCCTCTTACCATTTCCACCACCATAATCTGAATCGCTTGGCCCCGATAATGGGATAAGGCCAGTAATACCAAACATGTCCATAAGTACCTCCAGTCGGTAATATTCAAGACGCTGAAAACACCCTCGTTTTGCCGTCCTTCTTTATTGTCTGAAACCAGTCTGTTTAATACGCTGCCTGCTTAATCCTTCATTTTAGTAGCTTCGCATAGAAATGCTGGCTGACGAAATTTAGTTACCGAGATCTCTGATTTCATAATCAGTAACCACGACAAAGGTGATCATAGAATGAAAAACCTTTTCCGCAAAAAATGGTTTTACAGACCACTCTGCACAATAACGATGTTATGTCACCTTGGTGTTGTATCCTACGTGCCGTATGCCTTTTCAGCAACGACCCAGGAAAACGTTACATCTGCCACTAATTTCTATAAAACACTGCCGCAAGTTTCAGCTACGTCAAATGGTACGGTTCAGTATGGAAAAGGCCAGGCCGTTGATTTGAACTCTGCTTATCCAAATCAAGGTTCATCAACTTCACTGGATAGCCTGAAAGGAACCTACGGAGATGACAGCAACACGCTAAAACTGGGCAATACAACCAACGCCAATCTGAAAACCGAAAATTCACTGCGCGGCGAAGCTTACCGAACGCTGGTGGGCTCAACGAAAACTACAGCAAACATTAAACCTGATGATTCCATCTTTGATGGCCATAAAGACTTCCTGGAGAATCAGGATAAGTACATGCAAGATCTTGGTGATTGTTCTATGACCAAGACCATGACGAATAAGGACACCGTCAACCATATCCCTGATTATCGCGAATGTACCCGTACCACAAGTGTCAGCGGCACATTCACCCTCTACCATCCTTACGTTGCCGGTATGCTCTCGCATTATAGTGGCGCGGCGAACATCGGTTCTTGCGGCACTAACTGCATCGAACTCTGGCTCGGGACTGTCGGTGATAACTACTGGGACGGCAACTGCACAATATTTGAACAGGCAATGGCCGTCACTGTCTACAATCCCCAGGCAGTTACCAGCGCCAAGATCATCAGGGCTAAATGGGATGATTACATGCAGATTTATGTCGGTGGTACAGATAGGGGTAGTTTGGTTTGGGCAGGGCCAAAAGGTTTAAACGTCTTCCCGCCAGAGACATCAGGAGCCTGTGAATTAAAAACAAGCTGGGATCAGTCGATTAATGTAGATGTAACAGCACAAATCCGAAATACCCCCCAAAATGGCGTTCTTAATTTCAAAAACCGTGTGTCAGTGACTGGCAGCGGCGAAGGTTATGCTCTCATTTATATTTACTTTGACCCAAACAAAATTATCTCGGATAACGCCTGGACTGTTGATAAACCTGAACAATTCGATACGTTGCTGAAGGCCATCAACGCCGGGTATTGCCAGAATTACACGGTAACCTGCCGCGAGACAGTCATTCCTGATGCAAATGGGTGCGCAACCATAAATGGCGCACGTATCTGCGAAAACCAGCTTGCTAAGCCGCCGATCGGAGGTCTCTCACCTTTCTGTAAGTCTGCAACGGTAGTTTCCAACTGCGGAACCGACGGTGGCGTTAACAATACTTGCAAGCAGTACGATGCAAACACTGCATGTAAATTCATTAAGTCCACTTGCATAACAGGTGCGGAGGGTGACAAAAATGGGTGCTGGCAGGCAACCGAGGTATGGGATTGCGGAACGGATGTCGTTGTACCCAATACCTCCTCCACCGATACCTATACTTGTCCTGGCGCTGTGCAATGCCTTAATGGGTCTTGCCTACAGCCTTCTGCTGAACCAAGCGGCGATTTCAACAAAGCAGTTGCAACTCTTCAGGCCGCAACTTACGCATTGAATGAAATGAAGTGTGGCGATGATACTGACGAAACCAACCGTTCCTGCACTCTTTTTAAAGGTGAGTCTGCACAATGTAAATCGGCGATGGGGGGATGGGTGGATTGTTGTGATCAGCCCGTAGATGTCAGCTGGATTCAGTATTTGCAGTTGTCCTACTACACTCTAAAAATTGCTGATGCTGTCTCTGTAAAAGCCGGTATGTTCGAACAGGGAAAAGGTATTTTTGACATGGGTTCCGAACTTATGACTAATGCCATCGATACAATAACTCGACCAGCTATTTCCGCTTTCAACAGTCTGGTTGGGTCGGCAGGTACTGAAGCGGCTCAGCAAGCTACAGAAGCAGGTTTGTCCGGTTTGATGAATCAGGCTATAGGAGCGCTGACGAAACAAGTTGCTCAATGGACTCTTGATACCTTCGGCCCTGCTGCGACGAATCTGATATTTGAAAGTGCGGCCTCTGGCGGTGGCGCAGCCGTAACATCGTCTGGCCTGGCTACATCTGTTCAATTGTCGTCAACTATTGTTTCGGCAATATCCGTGGTTGGATATGCTTACATGGCGTACCAGATTGCTAATATACTGGTCAACATCATCTGGGCTTGTACTCCTGATGAATTTAAGCTTGCCGTTAAGAAAGAAACAAAATTGGCCGTGCATATATCCAGCTGGTGTGAAACAAAGTTTCTGGGTGTCTGTATCGAGAAACGGTCAAGTTATTGCACGTTTGATTCTCAGATTGGTCGCATCATTCAGGAACAAGGGAGACCAATGTTAGGTATCGGCTGGGGGGATAAAAAGAACCCGGATTGTCGACCACTGACGTTAGAAGAATTTGGACGGATTGATTTTAACAAACTCGATTTGTCAGAGTGGATTGGTTCACTTTACGAGGCGAAACTTTTACCTAAAGCGTCGGAAATAAATCTGGATAAGATAACCGGTAAAGGAAACGTATTGAATATAGATGGATCTCGCCAGAACTCCCTGGAGCGATTCCAGAGCGGTGTTGACAGTATCGATGTTGATGCGGCGAAATCTAGCACAGAGGCTGTTTTGAAAACTCAATAGCTTTGCAGGATAAGAAGCCCCGACTTTATGTCGGGGCTTTTTTTTTACTTTCTGAACAGGTATTGCTTACCGTCACTGAATACCATTGGTTCATGTTCAGGAGAGCCTGGTAAGAACAGAGCCCGCTGAGCACCCAGTTCTTTACTCATTTCTTTAACCAGACCTACGTTAGAGGCTCGTGTTGCATAGAGGTTGAAGCAGTCATTACCGATAATGAATGTCACCTGACCGCTGGTGCTGATAGGTGGTTTCGGCAACGTTGGAGCTATATCAGCATACGATACCCAATCACCGTTCGTCGCTTTCCGACGAACTGCATTTTCAACAGCACCGCCTTTCCCCTCACACATCCCACCAACTTTGTATCCATCCATCCGGGTTAGTGTTTTCCAGAAAATCGCATTGACCTCACGCTCATTATCTTCCTGAGATTTACCGTTCCATGACGCGACACGCACCACGCCATCAACAATAGCAGTAGGCTGTTGGGCCGTTAAAACAGACAGCACAGGGATGAAAGATGTGTGTGTCGCGAAGCCCGCAGCCACATCGGCCACTCCATTACCTCCCAGGTTGGTTACACCTTTTTCACCAGCCTTAACCGGGGTTTTGAGAGGGACAAGCTGCCCATTGGACGCGAAACCGTTATAGATAAGGTATTGATCGCCAGCATCGGTGATCTGACGTAAATCCATCGCTCGGGCAAATTTCAAAGCATCAGATGGATTGCTGTCAACCGGCATAGCTGGTGGTTGAGAAGCCGCGCAACCAACTAACATCAGCGATACCAAAGCAAGACCAGAGATTTTCTTCATTTTATTTTCCTTGGGACACCAGTAGGTTTGTTATTCAATACTAACCCGACTCATTCACGTGACGAAGTATCCAGGCAATAAAAAAGCCCGTTAAAACGGGCTTTTTTATGAAATTTAACTTAGTCACTTACGAGCTTTCATTTTCAGCTTCTGTATCAGAGCAGAACGGACAAATATGTTTTTTCCGTGGACGGTCACAACTCTGCGGTGAAATAAATGAAAGATCACAACGGTAACACCTTACCATACGTATTTCTTCAGCTCGAAAATCACGAGCAAGAGTCCAGGCCTCGTTGGCATCAATCATCATTTTCGAGGCTTCTTCCGGGCGGAATTTAAGGTTTAGTTCCCGGTAGATTTCGAACGCACTCACCACATCAACGATGTTGTCACTGTTGTTTGGGTCTTTCGAACGACGCAGATAGATGCTCATAAAATTGGTTGCCTCAACCTTTTTATGTGTCGTATTGAGCAGCGTCTCTGAATGTTTAAGTCGTCCGATTGATACATCACTCAGATGGAACTCTTTTCGCAAAAAATCAATAACACGGTCACTTGCATTAAGCGAATGCACAATGATCTTTCTACGAAATCCTAATTTTACCATTTTCTGTGTTAAAGCAAATTTATCTTCATCCCGGACAAGAGCAGCCTTCATAATCAATTACTCCAATGAGAATAGCGCGACTGTAAGTAACCTGTTAATTCTAAGGTTGGGTTGGGGGCTCCAATAACTGTACTGAAGTCACAATCTACTAAATCGGCAAATGGACGAATAGGTTTAAAATATATTTTGCCGGTTATGATTGCATCGATTGTTTGTGCATCATCCATACGTTCGACAAGCTGTACGGTTTTTTCATTATCAAACCAGTAGAACGTTTGGGCAACAGTCCCCGTATTAATGAAAACACGAACACTGAATACCAGCAGGGCAAGCCGTAGGATGTATGAGTCATGACGAACGAATTTTTCTACCTCAGTAGATATCTTGCGCTCGGGATCATGACAGATATTAAAGATGGGCAAGTCATACTTCTCCATCGATAAAGCGAGCTTGGCCTGATTAGATTTCTCTATCAAAAATTCCCGGTCTCCTTCTGCTAACTCAAAAGGGCTTTTATACAACGATTGCGCACGGGTAATAATTGAGATGGCAGTCTGTAGAAAATACAAATTTTGATTAATCATTTTCGATAAGCCTCTTCCATACGCGTAATACGCGCTGACCATATTCACGAGCCTTGCCTTCCAACTTAGGGTTTTGAGTGTTGTATCCACCTATCGCCAGTTCTATATCGCCAGGGTTAGCTTTGATGGCTGCACACAAAGTCTTTGCCCCGATTCGGATGTTTGTATCGACATCCAGGAGTTCTTCAGGATGGTTAACATACTGTCCGTTCCAACGAAAATTAATTTGAACGATTCCAATATCTGTTACCGGAGTGGCTGAGAGATAGCGGGCTAGCGCTCTCTTTGCATCTTCATAACTTGTCGGGTAATACGACCCATAAACATAGTTGTTCAATGCCCAGGGGCTGGGAACAACATACCCCTTGGTTCCTGCATTATTTTTACTCTCGGTGAGTGCCACCGCGTAGAGAAGGTACGGATCGAGGCCACACTCTTTCTGGGAATGCTTTTCCCAAGAAGTGCCACGAAGATCTACAAGCCTGGCGTTCGTACTCGTGCAGTAAGCAGCACATAGTAAAGCGAGCACCAAACTCTTCGTTGCTATCTGCATTTCCCCTCCCCACAAACCCTACAACGGCATCAACTTATGCGAACACGCCTTGGTGTAACCTTTTCATTAACGCCGCTATCTTGATTGTCGCCTGTCTCCCCAACGCCCGATTTATCTCCAGGATTGGGATCCGGTATTTTTCCAGCAATCTCAGGCTTACTGGTAAGGTTCGCCGTCGATAACTGGTCATCTTTAACTTCGAACTCTTGAATATCACTGCCCACACAAAATGGCGGGCCTGTATTGACTATATCGTTGCTAACCACGTGACGAAATTTTGGTTCAGTGTCCTCATTTACTTTGGGTAAGTGGCCGTCTCTCTGACTAGTCATCAGACCAGTCTCATTTTCTGTATTCGGCCCACGGACTGATTTCTTCTGTTCTGATTTACGTTTTTTTGAAGTCTCACGGACGATACCGGGTATAAAACTGTCACCTGCTAGCAATGCTCGGTTTGCCAGCGCCAATAGTGAACTGCTGCGCTGGCCAGACTGTTTTGATTCCAGATAATTAATCAGCTCTGGAAACAGTATTGGATTAATCGTCACTCGAACTTGCATGAAACCCCCTTTGCTCAATCATCGCCGTAAAGCATCAAGTCAACGCCATAGTTCCAGAAACCAATGGCATTACTGGCAACAGGCAACGGGCTCGATACGATCCTGGCTCGGGGGAATTCTTCTCGTATGGTCTGTTCGTAGAACCTTGTCCCACCACCGGCAGCTGCAATGATATGGACTGGCCCGAGAACCCTTGTCGATTTTCGCAACTCTTTGACTACATCACTGGCGATGGAGGGAATAGCTTCTTCAAGCAGAGGACGTAGGGAAATGTGGCGGAACCCATTAAAGAAAGACTGCTCATTGTTACGGAGAGCGATTTCAATAATTTCTGGTAGATCATCAATTCGCTCTTCCGGGTTATCGGCATTAAGGCGGTTCACAATGCTTTCGATAATTGCACTGGTTGCTTTTAATGATGAACCTGAAGAGCCTGATACCCTGCTTCCGCTCTTAAAGGCGATGTAGTCCATCGAGAAGAAGCCAGGGTCAACCACGAGAATGGTCGACTTCTCTAATTCTTCCTGACTGATAAGGCCCGGTCTGTTAACGATGTCATTGATGACACCAACGCCCTGCTGAAGAACGAGGCATTTTTTAACAGTCACTGTTTTTCCTGGCGCAATAGTAAACGTACCGGTGAGCCTCGCAGTCAGTTTCGCGCGTTCACTTTCATTAGCAAGACGGACAGGTAAACCAGTTACTACCAGGTCGATTTCATTGCCTGCTTTAGCAGTGATTTTATCCAGTGAGGCCAGATATAGTGCCAGGTACATTTCTGTCATGTGGTAACGGTCATGCAGCTCACGCGCATCGGGGCGTTCGGTAAAAGCCCGCCATTCTTTACCTCCTGGGTACACCAACACTTCATGTTCGCAGCTACGCTTTACCAGCCGCACATCATCTACTGGCTCATTCGTAGCGTAGGCCGGATAAATACTGACTGTGGGTTTGTCATCCGCTGAATCCCCTACAGCAATTTTTACATTGCTGTATCCAATATCAATTCCGCAGACAACCAATTTGTCATTGCTCATTCGTTAACCCTGCAAGTTAAAAATGAATTACTGCCACTCCGATAACATTTGAGCGCCAAAAAGGGGTTCGCACTAACGTAAAGAAAGGTGGCCTCCCTCTGTCAACGTCGGGAATTAACCGTTAACAAGTTGTAACATGGTATTCAAACGATCATCGATTACCATTTTTTTTATCGGCAAAACGTCCCCATTTTTGACATTAATAATGGCTAGATACGGACGTTTAAAATGTCAGATATGTACATAAATGCTGCATGAAACTGGACGTCATATATGGCTAAATCCGGCCCTAAAAACCTTAACCCCTAACCTAAATCAGACTGAGGAAATTAGGTGGTAATGTATGAGGGCAACACATTTAGATTGGCTTTCCGCCTGGGGATTTCGCGGAGTATATATACTAAAAACACATGCTTCGGTGAGGTGAATTAAGGTATGTTGTGGCGATTACTCAAGGGTACACTTCGTGAAAATTTTACTTAAGCACAAGTTATAATTTCACTTAAATATGCATATCTCCCCTTCACTTCCCCCCCAAAAAAACTCTCTCAAACTAGTATATATACCTACAAAATGTGACATAAATCACTATGAAGTTACTGTGATTTAGGATTGATCCTGAAGACGGAGGGAGGTGATGGAAGTTTCAGCTGCGTTTGCCATTGTATTCTCCAGAAAGGTAACAAAAAGTGGAAAAGCCAGAAACATAAGTTTCTGCCATATCATATAGCGACTCTACATAATCGTTTACTAAGAGGTTTGTGCAGCGGTGGGCGTCATCCCGTTAATCGCCTCTACATTAGGGGAAGTAAGTTTCCATTATATTCCCCAGAAACCTATTAAAAATCAGAAATGCCCAGAAACGTAGTTTTCTGCCATATCATATAGAGATTGGCAAACTGCTTGATTAAAATAAAATGGCTTGATAAAAGTACCCGTACAGATAGATATTAATAGCTCAATCACCAGATTGCCATTGTATTCTCCAGAAACATGCAAAAAATGAGAACACCCAGAAAGATACTTAACTGGAGAATCAATCTTTCCTGTTTTGGAACTGAAAACTAAAAATCGAACCTGAAAAGGAGTTTTCTCTTTCTCCAGAAACATAGAGTTCTGGCGTAATAATAGAGATTCTCTTTTTTGGGGTTAAGTCCTAATCAAAAAACATCGAGGTGGTTTTATGCAACTCGTCGGGTACATCAATGATCTGGAAAAGGCTCGTGATGCGGTTGATTCAGCCGCAGAACTTCTGTTTAACGAGGCCAATAGTCTTCGGGAGGAATACTGGGACAAAGCTATTGCTGATGACGAGAAGGCACGGTACAGCTTTAACGTAACCAGGCAAGGAACAACTATCAGGATCCGCTGGGCCAGATTGACACCTTTGCGCAAAGCTGGTGGAGGCATTGATCGTGTCGTTCCCAAATACCTACCTCTCAACAAAGGCGAATCATATCCACCAGCGAAATTTAAGGATGCAAGCCAGCGAGAACTTGCGCTTATCGAACTGTATGAAGGTCAGCTTATTTGGTTGCGTGATGAGTTACGAAAAAACCGTGCAATTCGGCAGGCACTTTCACTTCGAATAACTCACCTAAGAAAACAGCTTTAGAAATACAAACCGCTCTGGAGTAAACATAACGGATATACATGAATACCAGGCGATGACCTGGTATTTTTGTTAGTGAGCCTTCAGGCGATCTGTTAGTGAGCCTTCAGGCGATAGCGGACTTATCGCGGCGGAAATGAATCAGGATGATCGCAATATGATCGCGAGTGTTTTCGCCCGGGTATGATCGGGTGGGAATGCAGCGGACTATTTCGCGGGCGCGAATATGGAAGGTAAACAAAGCGGAAGCGATAGCGTCGGTTTTCTCTATTTTTACATCGGGAGGTTGAGCATGGTAATAATCAAACCGCACGATGTCGGAGGAAAGATGAATTTCCTCCGGGGGTTTTTATGGGCAACCGGAGGTTGCCCTGGTTTTAATCGCCGGGGAAAACCAAAAGTGAATAACCAACATGGTTTTCCTCCGGGGGTTTTTGTCGCGGCGAGTACCGCTTAGAAATTGTGATCGGCTATCGAAACGGACAATATGAAGTCGATACCCTCGTTCGGAATAACTTCCCTCCCGATACACGCGTAAACAAAACGAAACCATTAACAAATTATCGCTCAGATTATCAAAGTGGATCATCTCCGTCTCATACCAGCCAAATTCCCTTGTAAACCGATCTGTATTCGCAAAAGGATCCGTTATTGGGATAAAACCACGCCAGAATCGCCTCAGAACGATTCTGAGCTTATCCCCCTGGTATTTTCACGATCGGATTGATTAAAACGCGCCTGAGCGTTTTGAGCGCGTTTTGTAGATCGACATATCTGTAAATTTCCTGAGTATGGTTTGGCTATGCCCTGATTTTGTTCCGAACGGGGAAGCCGTTATGATTAGGTCTGAATGTAAAGCACTTGTAGAGGTGATGCGGTATGAGTCACGAGCGCATTGAGGTTTTTGGTGATGGAGGCAGCTGGATAGCCGAAAGGCTTAAGTCATTCAGGTTAACGATCTTGGGTCAAAGTGAGTCGTTGTCTATCGTCAGGAACCCGACTGACAATTCTGCCTGGGTGACTCACGATGATACCGGCCTTGTTTTATGTCCCCTCCATGTTGATGGTTCGTTGGCCCCGGATATCGCTGAAGCTACTGAGACGGTGGAGAAATACATCTCCCGAGTGAGCCCTGCGGGAATATCAGCACGGATAAAGCAAGCCCGTAACCACCTGGATAGAATTGCCGCACCGGTAGACTCACGTTCTGCGGCAGCACTGTTAAGACGTGGCGGAATCCCGATTCTCTCACTGCGAACCACGGAATATCTGAAGTGGTACGAGTTGTTAGCGAGACTGGCGAAAGGTCAGGCTCTGTCACCATCCATCTGGGTGGATAACTACCTTGCCGGTGATACACCAGAAAGTGCATGGGCTAATGGACGCGGACTCTATGAGTTAATCAACAATGGGAATATGACATCAGCCAATACGATTTTCCCGGTCTGGTATTCTGTAGCTCTCGCACTGGGAAGATTCACAACAGAAGAACTACCTGTGATGAACGCCTGGCCGAGCTATTGTGATGGAACCCGTGTGGAGAGTTTTATCCAGTTGTATCGTGATTAATTCTTATTCATATGTCATATGATTAACGCTAAAGAAGATCTGCGGTAAGTCTGGCCGTTACCCGGAACCCCGGGACAGACCGAAACTTGCTTTCGGGTTGTCTCGGGGTTGGCCGAGCGAAGCGCTGGCAAGCACCACACCTATTTTGAGGAGAAGCCAATGTTAATTTCGTATAAGAGCAAATTGAAATTAGGATCTATCGCACTATGTTCATTTGGTGTAGGTATGGGCGTTATGCTATCAAAAACCGTTCCACTATCTTTAAGCGCTGTAGTAGTACTCGCCTTTTTCTGGTTACTCTCAATCATTTGTTTAGGGGTTGCTGCTTTCTTTTGTTCCGATTGAAATTGTGTAGTTCATACAGTACCCCGAATAATCCCCGCCTTTGTCAGTAGATAACCGTGAGGCAGACCGAAACTTGTTTTCGGGCTGTCGAGGGGTTGGCCGAGCGAAGCGCTGGCAAGTACAGACCATATTGTTCCCCCTGCATTTCTCATCGCTAAATTCTTTCTTGAAATATCGTCAGATTCCCTGTTTGTCACCCACCAGCCTCATGTTGTTATTGACCTAACTGCCATTCAATGGGAAGCAACAATGTTTAATTTAATCGCGAAGGCTAAAGAAGCAGGTTATCAATTCTGGATCAGTGCCTCCAAGGTACTGACAGTTACTACCGGAACCGAGATGGGGCTGACGATTATTAAAACTGTAACTGATATTAACCCTTGCTTGCTGGTGGCGGAGTTAATGAACCTTGGGATCACGTTATCCCCAGATAATAATTATTTCTGCTGGTTGGATAGCGAAGGTGTCCTTTGGGCCGTTGACCGCCACCATCTCTATCGAGGAAATACAGGGGAGCATGGGGTAAACTGGGATGTCGTCTATCATCACGGCATGGTAATTAATACCCCTGAGCAGGCATCCATCCTTTTCAAAATTCCCCACATTGGGCGCTTTACTGCCACTGTAATGTATAGCGCTGGCTATACACCCGACTGGGCTCTTCCAGCCTTTGTTGATTTTTCTGGTGAACCGGATCATGAAACAATACTGTCGTGGTTATCCGAGGTAGGCATTCGTAATGCAGGAATGCATCTCGAAGATATTGAGTTTCTTTCTGTTGAAGAAAATCCCGACGCTTATATCTCTCTTTAATGAGGTCTCTGTATGTCAAACGTTAAACCTTATTCCTGGGTAGTTCGCTTCGATGTTGCTCCTCAGTGGGTAGCTGACGGCTTTATCATGACAGATACCACAGCTCTCGAAATGCTATCTGATGTTATCAACTATGCAAACGATCACGAACTTGCCGCATTGGTTATTTCAGCACCCGATGCAGAAAGAATTTCCGAGGAGCAAGGCTATTTGGCTTCTAACAATGCGGAGCTAATGCGTCAGGTGCTAATCGGCTCACCGCAGGCATATGCTAAAGCATCTGTGGCAAATACCCTGCTAAAGGCTATAACCGCACTTGAGCAAACGCAGGATAATAAGCAGGTCGTTAAAGAACTGCATTCCAGCCTCGCTTTACTGACGGGCAATAAGCCTATTTCGGACATTATCTGGTTTCCAACCCCAGAATAATTCTTTCATAAAGAGCTTAAATCTTTAGCTCATTTATTTATGGATTTTCTATTCGTCAGCCACCCAGCGTGTGTTTAACTGAAGTTAGTAAACAAAACGAAAAACATACGCGGGGTGATTTATGAATACTGCAATTCATCAAGTACGAAATAACGTTCGTCGCACTACATCTGCACGTCCTGTTTGTTATCCAGTTCGCCCGCAGACAGAGAAAGAACTTTTTTCTGTAGGCCGCAGCCTCTGGTATCGCTACACCACTTCATTTGGCCCGTGCCGTGAAGTTCACCATCATCATGTGCAGCAGCTTGCACACCTGGTGGGTAAATCTGTTGGCTATGTTGAACATGCCATTAATCATTACCTCACGCATTGAACGAGGCGGCTTAATATGTCTACTCAAATCTATTGTGCGGTGCTTCGCCATTTCATGATGATGGCTGCATCCTCCCAGCACTCATTGATTGTGCTGAAGCAATTATATAACGCAGAGATTTCATCGAAAGCTCACCTGGCCGGTCTCTCCGTGTCCGAAGCTGAAGCGCTCCTGGCTCTACCATCCACCAGCTGGCGCAAACGCGATGATGTAATTCATGAGCTGAACATTCGCCTTAAGCAACTCACTAGCGTAGCCACACCGCCAGCTCAACAAGTCGCAAACTGAAGGAGTCTATAACATGCTGCCATTTCTCATTTTGCTGTTCTGCTCATCGCCTGAGACGGCGCGAATGATCCTAATCTACGCTACCGATGAATCTGCGGCCCGCCTCCAGGCGCTTGAAGATTTCGCACGTCTGAATGATTCGGGTTTTGCTGCTTCCGCCCAAACCCCATATGAGTGGGAGAATCCTCACGGTGACCAGCTCTTTATTGAGTCGGTATACCCGGTTCCATCCGGCGATTTATCTGCTATCCGCCGTATGCTCGGGGATGACGATGCCCCATATACCGACAAGCACCTTATTGCCGGTTTACTGGAGGACAGCCGACGTATCCAGATGATTGAACCGAATGCCGGTACTCTTTCTCGTATTGCTCAGGCAGAGCAGTACCTTCAGTAGACTTGTGTTCCGACCGCCCACCAGCAGGTGGGCTTCGGGCTAATTTCCTGTACGAGGTATGTATGCAAGGTACACCACGCTGGTGGCAGAACGGTCGTCGGGTGCAGGCCGTTCTCGCAGAGAATCAGACCGCAGATGTAAGGCTCAATATCGGCCCAGAAAATGACTTCTGGTTTACTGATGATGGTAATAATCCTGTTGCTGTGCTTAGGGTTATCGGCCCGGTCTGTCCACTGGATCCGCTAAAATTCACCTCCAGTATCACTGATGTCCTTCCTGAAGATGTCCATAGCTATAAAAAAGCCCTTCAGGAACACCAGATGATAAACCGGCCTGTCTCGTTCTATCTTGCACTTGCCGATGCCTGGTTGCTTGTTAACGAACAGCAGCCGGTTTACCAGTTCCGCATCCGAAACCAGTACAACGGCATGACTACTGAATGGAATTCCGTTGCCCGGGACAAAGTCATTGAAGTGATTAAGATGCAGCCGGAAACCGCTGAATTCCGGGTTCTCGTCCCATCGGCTCCTGAGCCTGCTGCGAATGCCCGGCAGTTGATCTCAGAAATTGAAGGTCTGCGTGAAGCTATTGGGAAACTCTACCCGGCAAATACTGATGTACGTCGTATTGCCAGAAACAGCGGCTGGATGCATGTATACGACGACACCAATGCCAAAATGAACTTTGCAGACAATGCCAGAAATACCCCTTATCTCGATGCCTTTGTGACTCAACTGCATCTCTTCCTCACAGATGATCGAGAGTAGATGTAAAACCTCCCTGAATCTTTCTGCTCTAACCAGCGCTGTCATATAGCATTTTTTTGACGGCGCTGCCGGTTGCGCTTTTATCAAACATGGTAAATACATTGTTTCATGCTGTCTGGCTCCCGGGCGCGGAGTTATCGTTGATGGAACCAAGTTGAGATATTCGAAATGAAAAGACCAACGGCACATAAAAATGACCGTCTGCCGGTGCGAAGATCTAACCCTACAACGCCTCAAGCAAGAGAGCGCGTTATTGCCGGGCTGGTGGCCTCAGCTACATCTGACTTCGTCTACCTCGTTCAGTGGCTGAAATCAGGAAAGCAGAACGGTGACCCTCTACAGCTATCCAGATGGGATAGCCTGAGAAATGCAATAAGCCACCTTGAGACGCTTGATGCTGGTGTACAACCTGACTGGCGCAAAGTCCTCACCCTGGTGTCGCGGGAAATTCATACCAGCCATAATGTCCAGGCGGTTGTTACTCCTCCGTCTAAAATCGCCGGTGGTATACTCAGCAACCTTAACGACATCAGCCAGAAGATAGCGACCGGGCTTGCTTCCCCTGACATGCTCGGCAGGCTCGATTATATGCTTCAGTTGACCGCAGGCCTGGCAGGTGGTGATGATCTGGCGCAAAGCATCCGTAAGGTTTCAGACAGTGCAGAAAAAGCCCTACGTGGTTATGACAAGCCGCAGGCAAAGGCCAAAACGCCTAAACCGGCCCCACCAGCTCCTGCATTCCGGGATGATCAGACGTTCAGGCAAGAGTGTGCGCCACTGATTGGGGTTGATGACCTCTTTGTTCTGGCTAATTGCCTTATTGCGATGTCCGCCCGCCTGGGCCGTTCTCCTGTCAGCCTAGCGAAACGCGCAGCGGGTTTAAAAGGTGTGATTAAACCCGATATGCTGGCTGACCTGCTGGAGCTCTTACAGCAGGACGTGGATCTGACCGCCCTGGCCCCGCCACCCAGGGTTAAAGACGATAATAGCCGCAGTGATGGAGGTAAGCTCGTCGGTTTAACCGGGGTCGTCGAAGGTGGCGCGTCAATCGGTGCTGAAGCGCAGCGTATCATCACCGCAGAACTGAAGAAGCACTCGCCGCTCACTTCGGCGCAGCGCGTATCTTTCGATACCGCCCGTGCGGGTCTGGCGCTGGAGAGCGATACATTCCGGGTTATTGAAGAGATCAGACGTATTGCAGCATCACTCAACTGGAGACCGCTGGCTGTCGCGGCCCATGCCGCGCATAAATCGCCTGGTATCCGCCCGGAGATTGCCGGGGATGTGATCACGTTGCTGGCGCAGGATGAGGCCTTAACCACCAGCAAGCCTAGCCGTTAAGTACCTGCCGCGCTGACTACAGCTTACCTCGCGATATTGCACCAGCAGCTCAGAAATAATACCGGTATAAACGTCCGCGTTTTGCCGGTATTTTAATTCGCCCTATTTTTAGAATTAGCGATAATAGCGTTGCTTATTACGTATTTTTACACTCAGAAACCTTCGTCACATGAATAGGGTATGGTTCACTGAATAGACAAAGACGTTAAATCTGGTCAGCTACAGAAAGGAGGATTTATGTAAATGCTCTCGTTACGTTCAAACTCTTAAAAAACTGCCGCGCCTGCCTATATAAGCCAGGCTGTAGACCTGAAGTCTACAAATTTAGCGTTACTGACAATTCACAATCCAGTGAACCGGCCCACACTAAGGAGGTTATATGCGAACGCGTAACTTTAAATCTGAGTCTATGTAATCTGATCAGCTGGCGCTGCCGAGAATGGCGGACTCCGCTACCCCGGTGATAGACCGGGGTAGCAGGAAGAAAGAGTAACGATTTACCGGTTTTAAAACCAAATTTTCGTCAAATGGGATACAAGCGCCCAAGGCCGGTTCCCGTCTGACAGACCGAAGTTGTGATGTGTGCATCGCCCCCCTGGAAGTTGTTTTATTGAATTGCTGTGTGTAGTTTTGCGGGGATAATACCCCGCTTTTTTTTTGCTTATTCTTCTTCGTCACCCCACCTTCCTGTGCCATCATACGTATAGAAAATAACTTTTCACTTCTGACCCTTTTTCAGTTGAAGTCTTATGATTTGATATTCCGCTAATACACACACATTAAGGAATGAAAATGAGCAACGATATTCATAACAAAATTGCTGATGCTTTAGCTTCTGTTGGTTTAAAACTTTCCGATGGATATACCCGGGCCGCACTCTTACTGAAGATGAAAGGTTCAGTTAGTCTCAATTTTGCTGTTGATGGCAAACCTGTCACTGTCACTCTCCATATGACTGAATCGGGTGATGTTACTGCTACCACTGATTATGACGATTCAACCGCTACTGCCGCAGCAGCAGCCGCAGCCACTACAACGCCAACACAAGAGTCGGTGGAAAAACCAGCAGAAGAGTCGGTGGAAGAGCCAGAAAAAAGTAATACACGAAAAGGCCCAAGGCCTAAGTAATAACTGCGCTGGAACTACATGTTGGCATAATTATAAATATCAAAACTGGCGGGGTTAAATCCCCGCTTTTTTATGCCCGATTTCCTTCGTCACCTGAATACCCCGTGAGACTATAAGTAAACAAAACGAACAACACGGGGCAACGCCATGACCACCAGCAAAGAGAAAAATGTATTCTACGTTCACTACTATGAATCCGACTCCAGTGGTGGCGAACTGCCACTGATGCGCATTGAAGCGGAGAACGAAGATGAAGCCAACCTGATCTGTCTTCGCAACCTCGCGGATGTTTATGACGTTGATCATGACGACATCAGTCTTGAAGACGGCTTCGAAGTGAACGGCAATAGCGTTTATCTGCAAGGTATCTACCCGGCGACCTCAGAGCAGGCACTGGTAGTTGATGCGGTATTTAATATGACTTCTGTAGAACCAGTCGCTGAGGCTGTGACCGGCACGGCGGAATCCGCCTGCGGTATCAGCCTGGTCTCTGATAAGGTCTGGCTGGAAAGCTGGTTCGACCTCGAAGACAAATTTGCTGATCAGATGGCCCACGTCGCTGAAGATGACAAGTCTGATACACGCTTCTTGCTCTACCGTGACCAGGTCATCGATGTGCGTGAATGCGAGACATCTTCTGTCCCAGGCTGGGATCTCCAGTTCGGCTTGAGCGGCGGTACGCAGATGCTATTCATTCGCCTTTCTGATGATGGCGATCACGTTGCACTGGGTCTCGAATAACTGCTGCCTGCGCCCGGGCTTGTTTGCCCGGGTTGCTCCCCTCCCCTGAATCAAACCGAGTATCATGACATCATTCTGAGGAGTACCAGACGATGAGCGAAGTAAAGCACTTCAGCATCACGAAAACCGTTGATTTTTACATCAATGAAGCATCCCCGGAAATTATTGCGGGCCGCAGGATCTATCTGGAAACCGTATTGATTCCTCGCCTTCGTACCGGCCTTGCCGTGCTCAATAAGATGGGCCTGACCGAGCGTGAAGATATGGAGCTGCGCGATGTGTACCAGCGTGGCGTGGAATTTTTTGACAAATTGTTCGATGGCCCTGTCCCGCAGGCCAATACCACCACCAGCCACTAATCCGCAAATTTTGTCCTTTTTTTACCCGGCTCTGACTTCGTCACCCGGGTAACCAGTGATTTAATAAGTAAACAAAACGAACATACCAATAATCACTGGGGATGCACCATGTTTAAAAGTCTGTCTGAATTGATGACCAGCGTTGGCAAGACTGATGCGCATAAAGTCTCGATAGTCCAGGTTAAAACCGGTGTCACCTCGTGGGGCCGCAAAAACCAGTCATCCCGGCCTACGGCTGAATACCAGATCTGGATGGATACTCCTGACAACGACAGTCGTATCGTCCTGAAGCTGAATTTCGTGCTGAGTTCCCGCCGTAACCAGCCTGAGAAGAATGCGCCCCTGAATATTGAAATCAGCCAGTACGCTAACTGGGATACGGTGAAACGCGCCTGGGCGGAATGCGCTCCTGAACGCTATATGCGGCTGGAGAATGAAACGACAGATGAGTTTATGTCCACCAGCGGGGTCTGGGAAGAAGCATCCGTCATCACCAATGACATGCAGCCGGATTACCGCTACTTCTATCCAGGCACGTCCTATTACGTGGCAAACGACAGCTACTGAAGCCAGAAAACACACCATATAACCGAGGATCTACCATGACCGACGCTATCCAGACTGCCCCTGAAAGCTTCAGCCTTTCTTCCCTGACCGACCTGTATCGCACAGTGCAGGCAACCGAGTCCCACGCTCTTTCAATGATGCGTGTCCAGAGGGGGATCACCTCCTGGGGGAGCCGTCGTATAACTGACCGCCGAACTGAGGGGTTCACCGTCTTTCTGGATGCGCCGGATAACGCCAGCCGTATTACTGTTAAAACGGAGTTCGTGCTGAATGCAGCAAAGACCGGCCCTGATACGTCTAATGATCTGGTGGTGGAAGCGCGTGAACATTCAGGCTGGGATGAGAGCCGGAATTGTTTCACTGTTACCCGCGAGATCGGCGAACTGCGGGTTAATGCTGGTGGTGAAAATCATGCTGCTACACTTCGTCAGCTGTGGAAGCTGCTTCACGCGCAGGCAAAAGCCTACCAGTCCAGAAATACTGCCGGTAACGCCACCTGGCTTATGTTCTGATAAGCCCCGGGCATGGTAATGTGCGTCACGACATTACGCCGTGGCGCACTACGTTCGTTTAGAAGGAAATGAAGATGAAAATAAGCCAGCTGGAAGTCGGGATGAGTGTCTGGTCGGTTAGCCGGGTAAATATGGGCAACACCACACTTAAAACAGTTGTCGTCCACCCGGTCGTGATTGTCGAAGTCCATGATAACCACGTCATAGCCACCTGGAATGGTAACGCCCCGCGTCGTTTCGGTGAGTCCGTCGTTAAGGGCTGGAAGAAAGAAAAGCCGTTGCTGATCCGTGAAGGTTTCGGGCAAATGCGCCTGGCTACCAGGGAAGAGAAAGCGCTGGCTGGTAAGTAACCCCCTTCGTGACCTGTATGACCCGTGGTGTAATGGCTCCGACAACCTGGCAGTTTTCGCAACGCAACACTCTGCCGCAAATCACCCTCCACGGGGCCAGACAGGGAATACACGATGACCGATGCCATTCTCTCTGAAGAGCTGTACTTCAAATACCTCAACACCTACGAACGCGAAAGCAGGTTTCGCATTGACTCTTTTCGCTTTGATGGCGAGCCTCAGTGGACAACCAAATTCGGTCAAGCTCGCATCCGCCCTTCTCAGGTACGTGTACTGCTCTGCCGCTGCGGGGCAAACAACTGGAAAGACGATGGCAGGTTCGCCAATGAGTACTGCTGCGACAGCTGCGGACAGTTCGTGGAGGTGCTACAGCATAACGACCGTTGATTCGCGTCCCGGGGCCGGAGCTGATGGCTCACTGATAAACCATTTCAGACCGACATATTCATTCTGATAATACCCGACGTATCGCCTTCGTCACCTGCCGGGCCCGTGTTGTACTGGTATCAGTACAACATAAAACGAGATCACGGGGCGCATCATGCAGACACTGACCGACGTATTCAGCGATAAGGCGAATAAAGCCTTTCATTCGATTTTCGCCGATTTCCTGCCCACCAGCGCGGATGGGGTAATCACCTTTACGGTTCGCGGCTATGGCGGAAAAACTGCCTGCATGACCGTCCCCTCTGGAACCCCGGTTTTCGTCTTTGGCACTGAAGAGCTCGCCGACTTCCATCGCTCCGCCGTGGCGGGTGAATTCTACATCGTTGATCACGGTGGTTTCCGCACCCTGAATCAACAGGTAGAACGTGGCCGCGTCCCAGTCATCTACGACATCCTCTGAAGGGATCCGATTATGGCAATCGACACAGTTTACCGCCTGCGGCTCGATTTCGACGTGTATAACGGCGATGTCATCGACACCAAAGAGCAGGAAGACAAAGACCAGATCTCCATTGCGAAAATCACCCAATTTATCTTCGATGCCTCCGTTCGGCTCAAGCTTGATGCCTGCGAAACCAGCGATGGCGGGCCAGCACATGGGCCTTACTGTGTTCTTGAGCACTGCAACCGAGCTGTACTGGAACAGGCCGAAACTGAAATTAAACGCTATGTGAGACGCTTTAAAGGCCATTCACTGGAAGACTGATGAACCCGGTACATCCACCAGCATGAGGATGTCCCTGACTTCGATAGCCGCTGCCGGGCTGTGCCTCCTGAGCAGCAGAGGACAAGGTACGGATATGCCAGACAATAAACCCCGGATGACTGCCGCTGAAATGACTGAGCGAGCCTATCACTTCTTCCTGGACGCAAAGGGTCTGTCCCCTCGTGCCGGGCAGGTAGACATGATGGCGTTTTGCAGCGCAGTCGTTAACGCTACCCCCGCTGAGGAGCAGTATCGCGTCGGGGTTATTGAGGCCGGTACGGGGACAGGGAAAACACTCGGGTATTGTCTGCCGCTGATCCCCCTGGCGATGGAAAAGCATAAGACGCTGATCATCTCCACGGCAACCGTTGCGCTTCAGGAACAAATCATCTCCAAGGATCTGCCAGAAATACAGGCGAGAGCGGGCCTGAGCTTCTCCTATGCGATGGCGAAGGGCCGTAGCCGTTACTTCTGCCAGATGCGCTGTGACGTTCATATGGAAAGCGAGATGAATGCCTATGGCTACATCCGCGATGATGTGGAGGATATCAGCAAGGCCTTTGCTGGTGGTCACTGGACAGGAGAGCGTGATTCCTATCCTGATGAGATCAATGAGGCGGTATGGGGTCGGGTCAATGCTATTGGCAGTCAGTGCCCTAAAAAGCGTTGCCCACATTATCACCGTTGTCCGTTCTTCCTCGCCCGCGCCCTGCTGGAGTCGGTGGATGTGGTTATCGCCAACCATGACATCGTATTGTCTGACCTGTCACTGGGAGGCGGTATTATCCTTCCCCCGCAGGAAGAGTCCATTTATGTGTTCGACGAAGGTCACCACGTTCCGCAGAAAGCAATTAACCACTTTGCGACCTCCGCCTCTCTCGATGCCAGCAGGCATTTCATGAGCGAAATCTTCGACATGGTAATGACCATGCCAGAGTCCTACGGCGGGACTATGGAAAAGCACGTGCAGCAGCTGGTGGAGCTTGCGGGCCATGCCGGTGATGAGCTCGGTGAGCTGCGGGGGACACTTTTACGCTCCCTGAACTGGCGAAACGATCACGAAATGCCAAATGGCACGGAATCGGACATCTATCGCTTCCCGGAAGGTTTCGTTCCTGAAGATATTGCGGCCCTGTTTAAGCCTGGGTTAAAGACAGTAAACGAGATGCAGAATATCGTTGTGAAAATGACGGCGATTGTAGATGAGGCCGGGCGGGATATCAGCGAGGAAGAACTGGCCCTTCAAAAGATGGCTGTCGGCGAGCTGGCAAATCGCCTGGCGGGTATGCATCAGGCTCTGGCCTCATACTGCGGGAATAAAACCGTCTCTGGTATGCCTATGGCCCGGTGGATTAACGTCCGTCGTACTAAACGCAGCACCGAAGTGGTGATTAATTGCAGTCCGGTCTATGCGGGCGAACACCTGAAATCCGAGCTCTGGTCGAAGGCTTATGCCACCATTGTGACCTCGGCAACAATCCGCTCCCTTAGCAAGTTTGACGCATTCCTGGAGCAGGCCGGTCTTCCAGTCGATACACCTACCCTGCTGGCCCGCAGCCCGTTTGATTACCAGAACAACGGCGTGTTGTTCATCCCCCGTATGCGCTCGGTTCCGACCAATCATGAAGAACATACGGCGGAGATCATCGAACTCCTTCCCAAACTGGTGCTTCGGCTTCAGGGTTGCCTCGTGCTGTTCGCCTCCCGCAGGCAGATGGAAGAAGTCAGCAAGGCGATGCCTCAACACATTTCACCGCTTCTGCTGATACAGGGGGCACTTCCAAAACGGGAAATACTGCTGCGCCATAAGCTCAGAATCGACCGTGGTGAGCCGAGCATTATCTTTGGTATGGCTTCTTTCAGTGAAGGGGTGGATCTGCCTGGCGTGTACTGCAACAACGTCATCATTGCCAAGCTGCCTTTTAGCGTTCCGACCGACCCGGTGGGCCAGACCCTGACGGAGTGGCTGGAGAAAAACGGGCGTGATGCTTTCCGGGAAATCTCGATACCGGAGGCCTGCCTCAAACTGACCCAGTCCGTTGGTCGGCTTATCCGCACAGAGAGCGATACCGGCGCGGTGACTATCCTGGATAAACGCCTGAAGACAAAAGCCTACGGGAAAGACATCCTCGCATCCCTGCCCCCTTTCAGGCGCGAAATTCGTTAATCAACAGTCGAGAGGTTGCTATGCATAAAATTGAATGCCCACGCTGTCTGGGTGGTAAGGGTGAGATCCGAGCGTTCCGGCACGTTCAAGGCGGTGTGTGTTTTCGCTGCAAGGGCCGGGGGTATGTCGAGGTGAAAACCATCCCGAAGCCTTCTATCCGGTTTGTTGCTATGCAGAAATGGGCAAATCCAGAGGACGTTAACTACAACAATGGGGATTTTATCAGGACGTTCTATTTCAAGGCCCGAAGTCAGGCTGAAGCAACAAAGAAGCTTCAGAAAAAACTCGGCGCGTCAGGTCGTGAGTTTTATGCCACTCCTGCGGATGATGTCCAGCAATAAATGGGGGCGTTTTGTAGTGGTTTATTCACTCTGAAATCTATCACTCTGGTTATGATTGGTTTCGAAACAAATGACAGGTGGTAACACATGAAAAACCAGGCTAAAACACAACATTCTGTTTTTAGGTTCATTCGAGCTGCGATTCCGGTAACAGTTCTATCGGCTATACAGTACGCTGTCATTTCTACATTGCTGGTGGTTGGAAAAATTGACCTTCAATGGTCGGAACTCGCTACATCACTTCCGTTATGTATTATTGCAATATTCTCAACAGCATTTGTATTTTACGACCCAAATGAATATGAGTACTTTCTTTCAGTGCTGGGAATGCTTACCGTTTGGGTTTTAGTGTTTATTGCATCAATACTCCTACTTGTAATCGCGCGAGGTTTTTCCTTCATCACAAGCAATTATGTAACATATGCTGAATTGGCTTCCTATTCCATACAGATAGGAATGATGATTGTATTTTACTTCAAGAGGGATAGTCTTAATCAACAGACCCTATAGATACAGTATTTCGCGATTAATATTATCATTGAACATTAACGCACAAAATTTACCCCCACGTCATACAAGGTTACCGATGCAATGAAAAATAAAATTATCGATGCAAAACTTGCATTTTTTAAAGTAGAGGGAACTCCAAGTACTGGTCACGTTGTGGTTATCGGGAAACCATCATCTGGGAAAAGTTTCTGCCTTACTGATGAAATAACGCGTTTGTTAAAAGCAGGTAAAAACCACGAAAATTAATTTGAATATTGCAAGCGGGGTTTGCTATGACATCAATTATTACCACTTTATATGAAAAACTTTCATTTCGTGTGCTCGCAGTTCCGCTGATTATTTTCAGCATTGAATTTTTGATATGGGCAGTGCTTATTCGAGAAAATGTTATATCCGGGGACTGGCCTTTGTATAGAACTTGTTTGTTCGCTTGTTTTTCCTCGCTGATTATAACTGGATTCACATTCCAGAATCCTGAAGGCAGTGATTTCCTAAAGGCAGCAGCAGGTCTCCTTGGATGTCTGGCCTTGGGGGGATTGATAATTATTATTTATTATATTGGCACTCTCGAATTTCCGATTATCACTGCCAAGATGGTTTGGATTTTCATGATGGCAAGCTTTACGTCTCAGCTTTTCACTTGCCTGATGAAATCGATGACTGATTAATTTGAAGTTCAGCAAAAACAATTGCAGAGCAAAGTTATTTATTCACTCATTTTGCGATCTAAGTATGCTTACGCTGAAGTAACCGAAAAGTACCTTTCTTGAAAAGTTTTTTCGGGATTTTAGGAGAAATGGATAATGGCATTCTCACTTACTTTCCATCAATACATTCTGGAGTAATAACATGTTTACTTTAGTTCTCGTGATTGGGCTTTATTCAAGTGGTCTTAATCCAAGTGGTGTCACCTCTCAGAAAATACCTGACTACAAAACCTATGATGAATGCCAGAGTGCCGCGCCTAAAGCAAAGCGTGGGGAAACTATCACCATCTTAAGTTATTGCATTCCCCAGCCTGCGGATAAGACAAAGGCGTAAAGGCTTCGCTATATGTGAATTATCGAAGGGGTGTCCATTTCATACCCGATTACTTCGTCAATTGTCGACCGGTGGGATAATAGGATTAAAACAGTTTTTAGCTTCACGATATTATGGAGAAACCGCCGTCATGCACCCATTCGATTCGGTCAGAGTAAAACTGAGTTTTGCCGGAAAGCCACCAGCGGCTTTACTGCAAAGCGCCCTATTTCTTGAAAATCAGCGTCCCGAATCCTCCAGTTGGAGCGACCCGGGCACGGCGGGTAATACACTGCTTCGCGACATCCTCCGGTCACAACCGGTTGAACTGAGCACTCTACAAGGCGTGGTTAATCTGACTACTGGCAACCTCGGTAAAGCCGAATGTAGTGAGTTGCTTGCACTGATGGGCCTTCGTAGCTTCGGTGAAGAAGCTGCTGAGTTAATGGTTCGCAATGCGTCAATGGTTTTTGCGAGTGGACAGGCTAATGCAAAGAACCTGATTCGCATGGAAGTCACTAAATCACACCTTACTTCTGATAAGCAGGTCATTGTCAGTACTGAAACCCTTGAGCGGCGTATGTACGTCATGAACAGCAACGGTATCTGCTTCGTCGTTGAGCCTGAGATCTGCCTTGATGCCGAGAAACTGCCGGGCGCGGATTTCTTTATCACTGAAGACGAAATGGATGCTGCGGGCGTGAGCCGCTGGGGTGAAAACGGCAGTCAGCACTGGCGATGCATGGTTACCTGGTTCAATGGCAGTAGCACCATCATGAACGAAATGGGACACATGTACGAGCTCGGTGATGAACCTGAAATTCGGCTCAATAGCTTCGGTGGATAAAGCCCACCAGCGAGGAAATACGATGAGACACGATAACGTCAAGCCCTGCCCTTTCTGCGGTTGTTCATCTATCCGGGTTCGGGAGATTTCGAATAATTTTCGCGCCTGCTGCAATTCCTGTGAGGCCACGGTGGCGTTTCAGGACTCCGAACAAGCCGCTGTGACGCGCTGGAATACCCGCGCTGAAGAGAAACAATCTGGCGGACTCCAGTCAGCATAAATTAAGCCCCGGGCTGCTCTGGGCCTGAATACCGATAAGAGGAAACACCGACATGAAATTTTACATCAGCGACGTTTTATGGAAATCCGGGCAGGCATTCATTTTCTCGTTTGTCACTGCTCCGGCAGTTGCGTTACTGCTCATTCTGTTCTGCACAGTTCTTACCAGTTCACCATCCAAGGTCTTCCTCGATCAGGCCCGTAGTCTGGTTGGAAATGCCACCAGCACCTCGGTCATGGTTTGCCCTGAAGAGAAAGCAGTGTTTGCCGCGTTCCGCTCCTCAGAATGCCAGCGACACGTGGTGAATGCCGATGATGCCATTAAACAATGGGACTCGCTGTTGCTCAAAGGCTACCTGATAGTGGCGGGTATCGCTCTTATCTGCTGGATGGTAAGCGAGGCAGTTAACTACCGCAGAAAGCCGTGGCGCTATGGGATCCGTCCCTCTGATATGACATTTAGCTATACAAAACTCGTGCCGAAAGAATCCGATGATGACGCGGATAAATAACCACTCATTTAGCACGGCAGACAGCCGGTCAATGCCAGCAGCACAGGGGGCAGTATGGGTAGACCTACAGGCAATATCGTCAGACTCACAAAATCAACAGGCCGCAGCAGCGACTTTTTCGGGCCATGTGAGTTGTGTGGAAAACATATGTCAGAAGCATTCCGTACCCGAAAAGCGCGTGAGTGGCAGCGTGAAAATGGCGAACTCTATTACGGCCATGATTCCGCCGTCATGTATGCACATGAAAAATGCATTCTGAATCTGGAAAGCAAATTTACCTCAAATTAACGACTGGTGAGATTTATGAAAATACCTCTGGGTAAGACGTTCCCAATTTTTTTTATCTTATTGGTGGTGGTGCTGGGGGGCGCTATCGCCGAGAAACTGCTATGGGAGGGACACCTCTATCCCGATTTTCTTATCAGTGATGCCTATGTGGCGAAAGATACTCAATTGCAGGCCAGTAACGACACAACACTGTTGAAGCAGTGCTACGCTCAGCACTTAACTGGATGTGAAAAGTATTATAGAAGCTTCAGCCAACTGGAGGTCAGGGGTAACGATCTCAAGTCGCTGTGTAAAGTCCTGACAAATAACACTGATCTGGACGTCTTTCAGAGTGATGCTCAATTGCTGGTTCGTTGCTCACGATGGAATGTTTTCCGTGTAATTCCATTTAAACCTACAGATAACGCAACTGATAAATTTAAGCCAATGGTCGATATGGTTGGGAGCTGGATGGCCTACAACCGGCTCTCAAAAGAGCTACTTCATGAAGATCCGGTCGATATCTTTTTTGTTGGACTGGATGAGGGAAAAAAGCAACTATCCCTGAAATATTGCTTTACCGGGGTTGATCAAATTCCTCCTCAAGTAGCTTTCCAGCGATGTGACACCGAGTCGGATACGACTAAAACCCAGAGTGACAAATCATGATGACATTTCTCGCTAATTTGCATCGCCATACTACGGCCTGCCGCAGCTTCGCATTCTTCACTCTGGTCTCCGGCCCGGCGATTGCTTTATTTATCACGTTCATCTGCATGAACTATTCAGGTTCACCTTCAGCGCATCTGGTTAGTGCAGCCAGGGCTGTCATTGATGGTGCTCCGGTCGGCAAACTAATGGTATGTACCGAAGAGCCACAATCCACGACTCCCCCGACACTTATCGAATCTCCCTGCGTTCGCGAGGCGGTCGATGAATCAATAGTAACCGCGAAGTGGGATTCAAACTTCCGAATGGTTTACGCAATGCTTGCTCTGCTTTCTTCTGTTATCTGGTGTCTAGTGAGCGCCACACGAGCGAACATATTCAAGGACGCTAAACCCCCTACTCGATAAGCCTGTCAATTCTCAAATAAAATGATGAAAAGTTGTGAAATTAAGGAGTGATGATGAACATAAATTACAGTATTAATAACAGTGTGCTCATGATGATGAGTGAGTTTATGATTACAGCTTTTGTAATCGTAATACTTTTTGTGATTGTATTAGTATATAACAAAGCGTTTAAGTCTGAATTAAGCATAAAAATATTTTGTTTTAGTCAGTTAACAGCCATTTTCATTTCCGTATTAGAAATAACAACAAAAAGAACAAATGCTGGAAGTATCAGTATTACATGGAGTGACGGCATCCATCAGTTTTATACTCACGTTTTTCTGGGGTTTGCTTTTTCTTTCTTACTTTTTTTGCTTGGTCTTTATGACTACAAAATGAAAGGCAACAAAGATGGTTTAAAGGATTGCAAAAAACATGTTTTACCGTGTTTCATAGGGAGTTGGTTCGTATTAATAATATTCTTTTTCTCCGCTTCGCCTTTGCGCTATGAGGAGAATTTGATTACGGATGCTCGCGTCGTAGCTTCGGATCCCAATCGAACCACAATTATCTATGCTGATGGGTTCTACTGGCTATTTGATATGGATAGAAATGAATTTGATAAGTCTATATCCAGAGAGATAGTCAGAGGCAACTACAAGATGTTATGTACTTCAGATACACCAGCTACCTGCTGGGCGGGCAGAAAATTCCCCAAAAACACATCACTGGATAAAGTTTTATGAAAGATTGTAACGCTGAGAAATATAGCTATTCATGTCTTTTCGCAGCGGTATTTAGACCAGGTGAAATGCCTGTCATTTCCGCGTTCCGGGCGCGGTATTGGGCTCTAATCATTCGATGGGCATTGCGTTTCGGTTACACCGTTTGCCTGATTGGCAGCACTGGAACCGGAAAAAGTTACCTCATCGAAAGAACGCTACCAGGACGGATCATTGATGCCCGACTGTTACTGGTAAAGAATGATTGGCATGGCCCTGTGCCATTCAGTTTGCGCGGTGCAAAGCCCGGCCCAGTTGGCATTGATGAGTCGTCCAGCTTTTCAGAGGAAACGCTGCGTCAGAACGCGGAGAACCTGAAAGAAAGAGGGGTAGTGTATACAGCACAAAGCATTGATAAAGCAGCTAAAGTTGCAGCCAACCTGCCAAACAGGCGTGTGTTGCTTATCATGATTGGAAAAACGTAGCCTCTGCGGTCTAGGCCATCTGACCTGCTGAACTGACGCAGTAGACTCTCTCGGAGGCAAACAAATTTGCTGGTGGGATAAAATGGGCGCATACTTAAAGCACGTGTAATCGACACGTGCTTTTTTATTGGAGGACACATGCAGGCTACAGCTGCTCGCCAGAAAAAAACCGTCAGTGTCACCCTTGAGCCAATGCTCGTACAGCAGGCAAAAGACGCTGGGATTAACTTGTCCGCCACGCTGGCAGAAGCGCTTCAGAGCAAACTGAAGGCCAGTGCAGCGGAAGAATGGAAACGACAGAATCGTGCTGGTATTCAGGAGTTGAACCGCATCACTGAAGAGCATGGGTTACTGTCTGACGAATACAGGACGTTCTGATAATGCAATATACCGTTTACCGCAATCCCGGCAACAGCCAGGCATACCCTTACCTGCTGGATATACAGAGCGACATCATTGGCGAGTTAAATACCCGCCTGGTGATCCCCCTTCATCGGCTTAAAAAAGGAGCCTCGGCCCCGGTTGCGCGATTAACTCCGGTCATACAGGTGGAAGGGAATGACGTTATCCTGATGACGCATGAAATGGCTTCAGTCCGCGTGAAGCAGCTCGGTCAGGCGGTCATGGACGCATCTCCGTTCCGGCACACTATCAAAAGTGCGGTGGACTTCCTGCTGGATGGTTTCTGACAGAGATAATGAGCGAGAAAATGATGAAGCAAAATGAACTGCTGGAAGTGGCAAAAGCCATGCGCGATTATATTGATGCCCTCCCTACCGATGTCGTTGCAGCATTACCGGTGATGCCGGGATTTGATCGAGACTGGGCCGACGAAGTCATTTACGAAGCCGAATCCGCCAGCAAATAACCCCCCGTCTGCGCCCGTTTCATCTGAATTCGGGCCGTCACAATCTTTCTGATTTTATTGAGAAAACAGCCTCTTTTTGTCCCCTTTTTTCCTTCGTCAGCAGACTCAGTCGTTCGATAATAAAAACAGACCAACACAACCACTGAGGTGTTTCATGTTAGCGATTATCCCGGCAGCAGGCACTGACAAGGTTTTTAAAACCTCCCTCAAACACGTGCTCGATGAGGACTTCCTGTTTGCAATGGCTTCAAAAGCAAGCGCGACGTACATTTCATCCCATATCAGCGATGACGGTGAGGGCACAGTGTTTTTCAGTCTGAGCGACTGGGATAACCTCAAGCCTTCCTTATCGGCTGATGGCTGGGATGGCGATACGATGCCCGGCTTCATTGATTTGCTGGATGCAATCGCAGCGCAGGGCTATAACACCGTCGAATTCCACATTTCTCACCCACTGGTGGTTGGCGCGGTCTGGTTCACCGATGAGTATTACTTCACGGTTACCCCGCTGGCGTATGACCTTGCCACGCTGGATGGTCAGTTTGTTCTGCCGGATGGCTCTTCCTACCGGCTGGATGACCTTGATGAAGTCAGCTATGACGAAATGACCGACTACTTTGACGGCATTATCGAAGTCGATGGCGATACCATGCTGGGTGTAAAGCGTAACGACGATGACACCGTAAACGTCAGCAAAATCGAAAGCTAACCCCTCCTCCCCGGTGTCGGTATCCGCCGCGCCGGGCTATTTTCCTGCCATCATCCTCTGGAGTGTTTCATGAAAGACCGTTTTTATCTGGTCAGCTTGCGTGACACCGTTGGTAGCAATACCGCTTTTCATAGCCATCACGGCAGAGGTTACAGCACCGATCAGCGTAATGCCCGGGTTTACACCCGCGAGGAAGCACAACGCGCATGGAATACGGGACGGGAGTTTGACCTGCCGGTTGATGCCGATGCAGTCGACCGCCATCTCGTGTTTCATGTTGATCATCAGTTTGTACCGGGAAAAACCATTCTCTCCGAAAGCGCCACCAAATATGTCGGCTTCGTTAATGGCCAATGGGACGGAAACGATCTGTTCTGGCTGGCTGATGCGGGTACTACCACGGATTTTTCCCTTGCCAGAGTTTTTGACTCACCACAGGCAGATAGACCTGATGTCGTCTGGTTACCCCATCACATCCCTGACGCTGCAAAGCGCCCTACCTTCAGTGTTGAGCGGATAGACCGCCGTAAAATGACGCAGGGGGCCGGTCTGCTGATGCCTGCCTGGCTGAAACGCCAAAATCGCCGACAGTCAAAGGGGCTGACTCGCTGGAATTGCCCCGGGTGTGGCCGTATTTCATGGCAACAGAATCCGTATGATTTTGATGGTTGCCGGTTCTGCATATAGTCAACTACCGCGAGAGGCCTCTATGTTCCGATTATTACAGAAGTGGTTAGTCAGGTTTACCTGTCAGGACGATATAGATTGTATGTCGACCCGGCGCTCTGCGGGCGAGTTCTGGCTGGAAATAGATGCCCGTCGTCACTGGATTTTCCTGGACATCGACGGTGTACTCCACCGGGCGGAAAACGGGTCACTGGAGTTTATGCCTGTGCTGGATCACGTGCTGACGCAATGCCCGCAGACGGGAATTATCCTTTCCACAAACTGGCGTACCGGCGTACCCCGGGAGATGGTGCTGAGTCATTTCCCTGCGGGTATACGCGATCGGATTGCTGGACTCAATCCCGATCTGGATGGGCTGGTGAATAACCACGTGCGTTATCACGAATGCATGGCGGTCGTTAAACGGTTCGGCCTACAGCATTACACCTTCGTGGACGATACCGCTCGACTCTTTCCAACTGACTGCCCTGCCCTGTTCCTGACTCACCGGCACGAGGGGCTGAATGCAACGCAGGGTAGCGCTTTGATAGACCGGATTCGGTTAATGAAATGACCGGTTTAAGGCTGAATACAAATTATTAATGAGGATGCGTTATGAATGAAATCCCACAATACGTCTATGACCTGATCGGTATTTGCCTCTTTGTTGGAATGTGGGTCGGAGGCGTTCTGCTTATTTGGTTTATTTTCTCTAATGGAGAGAGCGACGAATAGCCAGGCAACTGGCGCAACTGATGTTGCAGGATGGCCCCAACAATATCTTACCTGCTTACGCTCTGATTACCCGCGCAACGCTTCGTCAGAAGCGGAAAGCTGGGATAATGAATATATCCCGTATACACCAGGCTATCCCAATGAAAATTACTGTGTTTACTGCCCCTGATTGTCCGAAATGTCGCATGACGCTTACCCGCTTTTCTCTGGCTGGGGTGGACGTGAATGAGATCCCGCTGGTGGACAACGCAGATCTCGTTCGCCTGACACAAAATACCGGTGCGCCGCTGGTGGTGGTGGTCAACGATTCGGGCCGTGTGACGGGTTGGGGTGGGTTCCGGCCAGATCTTATTGCGACAACTGCCAATGGCTGGAGTGTCGGGTCACTCGATATCCCCCCGTCGCTGGTTAATCACGTCCTTCACTGAGGTAAACGCCATGCACAATATCTCTGTCGAAATCCCTGCGGCCCTCGGCGTACATCCTCCTTCAGGAGCGGATGTCGTGCTTATAGACGATCTGAATAACGCCCTCGCCGGTGCTGGCTTACCGCAACTGAAGATAGAGCCGATAACGTGGACACCGCCATCAGGCCGACCGGTGATCTACCGGTCTGAGGTTCCCGATATCCTGCGCATTGCAGGTATAAACCCTGACACCTCTGACATGGTGAAAACCTTCTGTTCCGGGCCACTGCCGATTGACGATAACGAGCTGGATGCCCTTCTGGAGATGCGCGAACGGGACGGTCATAGCGAAAGCTTCAGGATCGCGCTCTGTGGGGCGCTGGACGCGATTCTCATTCGACTCTACTCAGCAGAGCGTCAGCTTCGTTGAAACGCCAGTAAAGACGCTGGTGGCCTCATATGAGGTATCAATCGGCTCGGTTCCGTCTCAATAATTTAAAGAGAGCACGGTATATGAGTCCTGAAGAAGAAAAAGTGCTGCATCAGCGGCTGATACAGCTTGGCGATATGATGGGGGATGGCCTGCACTATGAGCGCGACGGTCAATGGATCACCCGGGAGTACAAAGCCACGTTGCGGGCGCTGGGGCTTTTGAAGGCTCCCAAGCGTAAGCATAACCCGACCAAAACACTCGCTGTGGATGAGCGAATGGCACAACGTGTGAAGGACGTAGCCTGTACCCAGTGCGCCGGGAAACTGAAACAGGTGCGCTCCGGGTCTCTGAAAGCGCAATGCACCCGGTGCAAAACCAAGTTCACCCTCCTGAAAACCATTAAGTAACTATACCCGCAGCTGGTGGTCACCCCACCAGCATAAAATATACCCGAAACTGTGACACCTGCGCTTGCCTGCCTCAATGTCGTGATAGCTGACAACCCCCACGAAGAAAACAAACCTCACACCTGCGATCGTCGTGATGCAACGATTTTGTCGAGCCAATTATATGAAGAGACTGTTATGAAAGACTTCCATTTCCTGTATGTCGAACTCCTGGTCGAATTGCTTCGACTGGTCAATTTTCTTCTGCCGTTGTGGTTTGGTAGTTGAAAATAGCAGGTAATACCCGGGCAAGACCTTCCCGTTTTTTTAAAATAAAAGGGCGCACATAGCGCCCTGTCAGAAAGGTATTTTGAAGCAGCAGACTACTTACGAAACTCCCATTGTTTAATCAGCTTTTTGACAAACGTCTCGCCATAGATCTCATGTGACTCCATGTATGCACAAAGCTGTATCAGGGTCATCATGCCATCGCGAAGGGTATCGCATGACTCGTTACGGCAATAGGCCGTGAGTTTGTACATATTCGCCCCGCAAACGTCCGGGTTGTAGAGATTAACAATCAGGCTTGCCGCGAATTTCTTTCTCTCTGCGATAGCGCCCAGATAAGCCAGCTCCCTTTTCAGGTCTTCCGGGATAGGTGTGACAGCACACGCTCGCGGGTTCAGGTTTATCTGGATATGGTCAAAGTCGAGTTCCTGCATTGTCCTGGTTCCTTCTGCTGATATTCGGTATCCGTCTGCCGGGCCACACGATTCTGCATGTAATGCCCTTCATATCACCATTGTACCGGATACCTGCAATTTGCCCCGTAACTACCGGTGCTGATGATAAAAAATATCTTTATTTTGCGAACGATATACACCAGTCCGTCCTGATTTCGTCAGCTGAATTGTGCCGGGTAAGCTGGTTGCCATGTGAGTGACCTAATGGAGAACACCATGCAGCACACTGCAACCACACACCCGCAACCGGCTAACACCGTGAGTATCGTCAGTACGACCTACGGTCAGACGCTGGTGGTACTGAACGGGAAATGTCTCTACTGCGCACCACCAGAGCGAGGAGACGAAGCCCGGCAGCTGGCATCAACCACTGCCGGGGCACTCAACGTGCCGGTCGATGTCGTCCACCTCGATACATTTGCTACCGATACAACCGAAAGCCAGCTGATGGCCCGCTTTGAAAACCAGAATGCCGGGCCGTGGTATAGCCATGCGTTTACCATCGCGTTCAGTGTTGAATACCCGGCGAAGAGTAGCGATGACATTCCACCAGCGGAATTACACCGTGCATTGATGAAGCGGGCCAGAGAGTTTACCGGTGATCTGGATGCGCTGGTGGAAGCCTGCGGGGCATCTTATGACAGTTATCAGATGGGGTAACTCCTGCTGGAAATGACCGCATTCTGCTGGCGTTTTCAATGAGATATCGCCAGCCGCTTTGGTAGAGTTTTCCAGATAGCAAGCGAACATCATAGCCAGTGGCAAGAGGTAAACCTATATGAATTCTGTCTGTCTTGATTACGAGAAAGTGGATTTTCTGGCGAATCTCCTGATCCCCACCCTCGCCAGACACCCCATCAGTAACAGTTTCCCGGAGCGCGGCCTCGCACTTAAGGAAAAGCACCCTGAGCTGGTGGGCTGGCCCGAGCGCAAACTGGGTGAAGTGGAAAATTACCAGAATGCACTGTCCAGACAGCTACCGAGCCTGAACAGCATGTCCTTGCCGGAGTTTATCGACTTCATTCTCACCCCGCATGTCGCGGAGTATGTTCTTGAGCAGGTTGGCACTCCGCTTGCTGAAGAAACCATGCAGCTGTTTATGGCGAAAGTGAAGGCATAACGCGGTTTTCAGCCCCATATACTCCAGATCATAACCGGCCTTAATGGTCGGTTTTTTTTGTGAATTTTCTGCCCCGAAAGCCTTCGTCACCTGCGGGGAGCGTGGTTAACTGGTTATGTAAACAAAACGAACAACACACATAACTACAGGGGTCTACCATGTTAAATCCAGCTATCTGCGCCATGTTCATGTTTCAGGGCTTCCAGCATGAAGTCTCCCGTCTGACCGCATTATCAGTGGCTAATCCTATCCCCCTCACCTTCAACTGTGACAGCGTACAGACAATGATCTGTGAAACGCTGGCTGGTGGCGAAATTGAATGTGCTCACTGGATGTTGGATGCCGCAGAGCAGATCTGTAAAGCCTGCGAACCTGCGTATCAGGCATCTGAAGAACCGGGAGTCTGGTACTACGACATTGCTGAACGTCTGGGCGCTGAAGTGGCCTGCCGTTGCGTAAAAGGTGATATCAGCACTGACCAATTGGTCGCTGTTGCAGTTAACCTCACTGAGTCATGGAACACGCTGAGCGAAGACAGCAATCAGGAGCCTGATTGCGGATCATATGAAAATACCGTCAGGACGTTGGTAGAACGTGCTGATACAGCAGAAGCGGCTTGCGTAGAAGCAGTCAGAATCCTTGATGGTGGTGAGCGGCAGGCGTTATCAAAGGCGATAGCAATTCTTCGCCCTGTGGCCGCAACGTTGCAGTAGATAGTGGCAGAACACCAATACACACAACACTCACTACAGGAAAATGACCATGAAACTCACCGTATCGACTCGCCCGGTAAGAATTGAAGGGAATTATGTCTCTGTCGTCTTTAATCGTTCCCATAACTCCATGCCGGAAACAGCAGAGGTTAAAAATGCCGATCAGGCGCGGGCATTCATCAACGATTACATCGCCCGTAATATCAACGAAACGCCGATGCATCTGGTGCTGACAAAAGAGGGCCGGGCATTTGGCGGGTTCGACGCGCTGAATAGTAGCCTTCCGCCCGCGATTGAATCATCAACCCGTTTGTAATGACTGACTGGTGGCGCTCAGTGAGGAGCGTCACCCGGCATCACGGAGGGAGTTGCAAGAGTTCTGATTAGCCTTTCCTGACCCACGCCCAAAGCATCGCACCCGCCAACACCGTCAGCATCAGAGCAAACACGGAACCAACCAGACTCGCATCGCCATTCTTGCCGGAGTAACCGCAGGTTTGAGATGCGTCACCAACTGCCTGACAAATTGAATCGGGATCAAGTCCCCAGTAGACAAAGGCGAACAAGGCAATTACAGAGATAAACGCTTTAGCGACTTTCGCTTTCTGAATCATCAGAGACACCTCAGTTCGTCAATGCCGGGGAGTTGCCTGTGTGTTATTTCAGGCGGGAATCAAACCGGAACGGAATTTTCTTAACCGTAGCCATCAGGTCAAAGAGTTCAGGGTGTGCCGGATTCAGCAAGTAGTTAAATTCAACCGGAGACAACGCACTTGGAATACGCAGCGCGATAGAAGAACCGCTTTCAGCCCAGTTATCACCGTAGAGCGCCAGCTCAGCAGGAGCATCCTCACTCGCCCAGTTATCAGGGAGACGGCTCATGTCGAAGGTCTGGATCTGATCATCCGGTACATCAAGACTCAGCAGTGTAAAGTCGTCCAGTAACTGCGGCGCGTGAATGTGTACCAGCGTTTCAAGCATGGTAAGGCTGGCCGTTTCAGACAGGTAGACCATTGCAGTGCCTACGCTGTTCCAGCGGCCCCCCGCTTCTTTCGCACCCAGACCAGACCACGCAGTCATCAGATAACGGGTCTTGGTCAGTCGGTAAAGGATCACGAGTATACCCCGTGCTCAATACGCGTAATCAGGCGCATCACTTCAAGCGCACCTGTCTCAGAAGAAACAAGCTCTGCCGGTGATTTCCAGCTCAGACCACGGTTCGCTTCGTTCAGCCATTTGTGCGCCGCTTCTTTGTCACCTTCAAACAGCTCTACAGCGCGTTCAATTACGCGGATAATGCGCACCAGACGTTCGCTCTGATCGGCAGTGAAACGGTCTTTGATGCTACGATTAAACGTCGTATTAGGTATACCCGACATTTTGCGCAGCTCAGACGGCGTGATGTTAGCCCATTCAGAAATGTGCTTAGCTACTGTGCCATCGAGACCGTGATTGATTTTATCCATCAGCGCGATACCGTCATTATCCAGCCCAGCAACCTGCCATAAGCAGTGCTGATTCGTTTTGGTAACGTCTGGAGAAAAAACTTTCATCGTCATAACTAGCCCTCCCATTTGGTAATTCAATTATACCATATGGAACACTAACGGCAATCTTTTAACCATCAGACAACCTCAGCGCCCTTCGTCACCAGCCCCACCTGCCAGATAATAGGTCAATAACGACAAAACTATGACAGGGGGCATCATGCCGAATCTCTTACGTTATGACCAACTGGACTCCTCACGTCAGCCAGCAGCGCGGGCATCAGCCGCTAGTGGCGAATTATGGTGTGCCCGCAACAACGTAAAAAAGCAGGCGGCAGCGTCAAAGGCCGCAATTCACCAGGCAATCAATGATCAGCACCGCATTACCCGGCTGCGAAACACCTTTTCGCTCGCGAAGGATATGCGTGAAAAGCCGGTCGTCTGGATTGAAAAGCGCATCCTCGAAAATCTGTGCATGTTCAATGAGCAGGGCGATATGTACCTGTTCACGCAGCAGAACTTTGTCAGCAAACTCTGAACCTCCGGCCCGGCTCGTCGGGCCATTAAAAGGAAACCGATATGACAGACTTCATTGATAAACTGGCAGCGAATGGTGTGGCCTTTACCCTTCAGGACGGACGAATCATCGTTGAAGGCGATCTTCGTGTCGGGTTTACGCTTGAGCCAGAAGATCCGGCAATTCCCTGCGACTATATTCCCGCGAATCTGACCGTGACGAACACCCTGACCATTCTGTCGGGCATTCATAGCATCCCTGCCGGGCTGGTGGCCCGCAATCTGTTTATCAGCTACTCTGAGCTGGAATCTCTCCCTGACAACCTGACCATTACCGGTACGCTCATGGCGAATTCTTCACGTCTTAAGTATCTGCCGGAAAATCTGACGGTGGGCCGCGTTCTGGACATCATGTGTACTGATATCGCCTATCTGCCGGATACGCTGAAAGTAGCTGGCAGTATGATGCTGTCAAACACCCGTATTACCACTTTGCCGGATAACCTGCATCTTGAAGAAAATCTGGCCCTCGAAGCCATGCCGTTGCAAGCGTTGCCAAAAAACCTGAAAGTGGGCCACAGCCTGTATCTGGATGCTGTGGCTCTGAAGCGGATCCCTGAGTGTATATCGTGCCCCGTGATTAACCTGGTTAACCCTGGTAATTTTGAAAATGTCGCGTCAGTCACCGGTATCGGCGGAAAGCCTAACCGCCATGTCTATGCGCTACGTACAGCGCTTGGCGTTCGCGTATGCATGTACGATTTGTCTGTAGACCCGGAAATATTTGGTCTGCTGGTACGTGGCATCTATGATGAACCCACGGCTGAACTACTTGATAAGGCCGCACAACAATGTATTCAGCGTCTGGAGGATATGTATGCTTCTGAAAACGCAGTTCGGCACTGACTCGGGTATGATTTATACCCGGAAGGTGTATCTGCATTACACCGACACTGACGGGCATTCACGCAGCAAGCTGATAAAAGGTTACTACTACCCGGGCGAAGTCCCGGTTGAGTCGTTTTCAGAGCGGGCACTTGCTCCTGGTATGCGCCAGCTGTTGAGTTGCCGCTGCGGCGCAATAAACTGGGTCGCAACTGGTGGTATCAACGAATACCAATGCGACTGCTGCGCAAAGGAAATAACCGTTTACTGACGGTCTGCACGGGGATACCGTTCGACCGGCATACCCATGACAATAAGAGCAGGTGCTAAATGACAAAAGAAGAATCACAATTTTATGCTGGTGCAATCTGGGCCGCATCGACCATTTACCGGATGCATTCTGACTCGGTGGTAGCGAAAGATTTTCTCCGTGAAATTAACGATCTGGATGTGGCAGCAAAATGTGGTGCTGAGTACGACGTTCTCCCATTACGCCTGTTTGTTTTGCGCGATTTACCATTGGGCCACGATGCGGATTATGAAGCCATCAGCTTCGGGCCGGTAGACCGTCACGGCAATATCATCTGCGATCACTCTCAGACTTCGGTCACCGATATCTCCGGCCAGCGAGCGTATGGGGTTTATGCCCGCCGTGCGGGTGAGTCGAATCTGACGCTCATCGACAATCTTGATGATGAAGAAGAAGCCGAACCACTGGCGAAGGTGCTGGCTGAACAGCTCCAGCAAATCAAAGAAGGTCGCTACGATATTTAAGCGTTAGACCACGTACTGCTGGTGGCAATACACTGGCGATTAAGGGGGTTAAGTGACTTAAATGATCCACTGACCTGTCTGTGTAAAGCCTGTTTATCCCAAAGCCGTCTGGTTCACCAGGCGGTTTTTTTATGCCCGGAATAGCAAGCACAACACAAAACGAAACCGATATTATCTTTCTGAAAATACAGGGCTTTTTATGCCCTGGTTTTCTTCGTCACCTGAGTCACTCACCAGATACTGGATACAGAAGCCACAACATGTAACCCGTTATCAGGAGCGACCCATGAAAGCACAAGCTGTTCGTAATCACTCTTTTGGCTCACTGAAGCTCAGCGCAAGCAATGCGGCAGCAGCCGCGCTGGCGCACCCGGTAACCCATTTCTTCATGCTGTTCGCCATCGTGATGTACCTGGTCTATGGCGGTGTAGTACTCGGCATTAAGCCGTAGCATTCCCTGTGGCCGGTCGCCCAACCGGCTTTGCCTCCAACCCTTCTGGAGGTAGTTGTTAACTTCCCCGGTAAACCGGGGATTTTTTTACCCGTAGTTCCAGCGTTCGCCACTGGAGCTAAAACCCACCAGAGCGAATTCCGTAACATAAGCGCTTCTTCTACGTCCGATCAGTACCTTACCCTATGAGCAACCCGTCACACTCTGCTAGCCTTCCTCCCGGAATGAACGACACTCTGATGTCCCTATATATCGAACCGGATATGCCTGGTATCGATGATCTCGTTATAACAATTATTCGGCTTCGGCGTGAGGGCTGGACAGCATCTGAACTGACTTTCCGTATACTTTCGTCAGTTGCATATCAGGTGATTCCTCCAGAGGCGTTTACCGACCCTAAGCATCACCTCCTGAAAGAGTATGTCAGTTTGTCCCGTGAGTTCGGCCTAGTAAGCGGGGCAAGACATAATGCTCACCTCCGTGGTGTCATTCGCAGAGGGATAATGTCGGGAATAGATAGAGCAGAGGTAATACGCCGCGTTCTTTTCTCCCCGCACTATTCAGAACATGAGGAAGATAACCAATCTGATTCGTTCCCTCGTTCGTCGTAACAACCGGGTGGCATTAACGCTTTTTCCCCGAATGTTCCGGTACAAAGCCTTTGGCGTGGTTGAAACAGGATCTGGTTATCCGCGACGGCCTGAACATCAGGAATCCAAAGTTTGTCTACTGGCAGGATATCTCAGAGTCCAGGAAGAAATTCGTGCTTCTCAGGCCCGTCTGGCTTTACTAAATACTGAAATCGAAAAGGAGAATGCTCAGGAGTACGCACGTAACAAAATTCCGGCATCACGGTTGGCTCACTTCAGGCTCTGGTTCACTCGCCGATTTGGTAATGACACATCCCGTTTGATTGAGTCCGTGGACACCTACTGCGAGGAGCAGAATCCAGTAATGGATGAGCAACCGGCTGTATTGCCATTACCACGCGGTCACCTCCCCCATGCAGATATCCGTATGCGCTCCCCGAGCTTCCGCCGAGAGGTTAGCGTTCGCGATGTGCATGTCCAGTCTCAGTTCCGTGAGTTGGTGGATAAGAATTTCGGAAGCCTGTGCGCGGTATCGGGCAAACACCTCAACGGTGTGCTGGAGGCAGCACATATTGAACCAACATCCGTAGCAGGCTGCTATAACGCCAGTAACGGCATTTTGCTATCACCAACATTCCACAGGCTGTTTGACACAAACATGATGGGTATTGATCCTGATACACTACAGATTCACTTCGCCAGCGGTATAGAGTTCCCTGAGTATGAAGGGGTCTGTATAAAACCGTTGTTCTACAATCTGGATAAAAACAGGCTCGGGGCAAGATGGCTTGAATTTAAAGTGAAATCACCTGCGGAGTAAGCCCTCTCCCCTCTTCCATCTCCCTGCCCTATCCAATCTATTTATTGGAAAGGCATAGCAGCATGGAGATAAGTAGCACACAAGTAACTCACCGATAATTCACATAAAAACCATATCAAAACAAATCAATCAGTTTATCGCATTTCCTAGCGCACTTTTAATTCACATTTTATGGACTTTTAATCCAATCCTCTCCTGTTCACTTTGAATTTAAGTGATATCAGTGAATGATAAGGTACGAATAATTCACTAAATAACAACTATGTAAATTCAACAGCATAAAAACCAGAGCGCTATCTTCGGACTGGTTCCAGTAATTGATGGTTTGAGTCCGGCCCGCATGTCATACTGATTTATATCTTTCGTGTAGCCCTGCGGTAGGCACGATTTCATCCCAATACATCCAGTGGCATGTGACTATATGATCGACCAAGCAGAGTTAATGAAGAGTGTTTTAGCGGTTCTGCAAGCCAGAAACGTGTCATTATCAGAGAGCCCTACGCGAATTCTGATGATGCTTCCAACACGGTTACGCGTGAATGTCACTGTAATCGATGCTCAAAATGAACCGTTAACCGCGACACTGATGCTGGATCAGGAAGGTCAAGTGACCTGTAAGCTGGCAACAGACCCCGCTGATACCGTCGTTGATATCAGTCGATATAGAGTATGATTTAAATCTTCGCGTTCCAGCCAGCCGTTCCCAGCTTCGTTGTAGAATATTGCAATAAGCCAATCCCCAGCCAGCCCTGTAATGTAACCGAAGAAAATCGTGCGCAATGCGCACGTAAAAATGTCTGCCCGCCACGCGGGCAATCGCCGTCCAAAAGCTTCGCTCTCAAGCGAAGCAGGCACGACATGTAAATTCGAATAGAGCCCTCACGGGGCGATTAGGCGAATTCGCGGCCCGCTAGGGCAAAGTCTCAAAGCGTATGGGGGTTAACACCCCCAAAACGCTGTGGAGACTGTTGTGGCTTTTCGGAACTACGATCCCGAAGTACTGACTAAGGGTTGCGGCTGCCACCAGCCCGGCTATCAGGCGACCCAACAATTATTTCTCCGTATCACTTCGTCACCTGCTCAAGGTGATTGAAAATAGAATCACAATTAGAAAGCGGGGAACACACAATGAACACTCAGACAAGAATCAAATTGAAAGGCCTCAAAATCTATACTGGCATGAGCCAGGAAACAGTCTGCTTTAACGCTACTGTCCTCTTCGACGGGCTGAGCATAGGTACAGCTGATAATGATGGGCATGGTGGCGAAACTCGCGTACTGTTCGAACCAGGAAAAAAAGAGCTGTTCCGCCAGGCCGAATCATATGCGAAGGGTCTTCTGCCAATCTGCCTTGGCGAACACAATGGCAAGCCATTTCTCATAGACTCAAACCTGATTGAAGTAATCGACCAGCTTGTCAGTGACGAGGAGCGTAACCGGAAAACTAAATCAAGTTTCAAGAAGGTTTACCGCAAGAAAATCTGCGTCTTACGCGAAGGTAGACTTTGGACAGTGGGCTACAAAAGCCAGGCTCAATACGCTTCATACATCGCACAAATCAAAAAAGAACATGGCCCTGATATCGTTATCCTGGACGATTTGGAACATGATGAAGCTTTCGAGCTGTACAGTAAGCACTTATACGCCTGACCATCAAGCGTGGTAGAATTGGATAATTCTAGCGCAGAGGATCACTATGAAAGTTAAAGAGCTTATCGCCCAGCTTCAGCTACACGACCCTGATGCTGTTGTCGTAATTGCCGGATTTGAAACCCAGAGTACTGGACTGGTTGCCGAGGCCGATACTATTAAAGAATGCGTGACAGTTCCTGTCCAAGCGGACAGCATGACGGGTGACCGTTCGTTGGCAAAGGAGGGTTCACCTTCTGTCTGGTTGGGATGGGGGAATGATTACCGCACGGAGTTCTTCGTTAGTGCCATCAACGACCCGGACGAATTAGCCTAACTATATCGAATACCCAAGAGCCTCTACTTCAGAGGCTTTTTTATTTGATGGGTCTTACGGGAAACCTTGTCATTCATTTACCAATAGTTGCAGGGCGTATCCTCCAGCGCTAAGTCACTTAACCCCCTTAATCGCCAGCCAGCATCTCCGGGTTCTGCCCGACCCGTGGATTACTTAACACCCTTAATCGCCAGTCAGCCTCTCCGGGTTCTGCCCGTACCGTGGGTCACTTAACCCCCTTAATCGCCAGCCAGCCTCTCCGGTTTCTGCCCGTACAGTGGGTCACTTAACCCCCTTAATCGCCAGCCAGCATCTCCGGGTTCTGCCCGACCCGTGGGTTACTTAACCCCCTTAATCGCCAGTCAGTCTCTCCGGGTTCTGCCCGCCCCGTGGATTACTTAACCCCCTTAATCGCCAGAAGAGAAAGATGATGTGTCATTGAACTGCATTTCGAGATCGCAAAATGAAGAAAAAACAAAATAGAATGTTAGCGTCTCAATCTTATTGCCGTTACAATTATACGCATAGAGCGTCATTTTACGCATTATACGTAAAGTATACGCATATGCGTTTAAATTCATAATTCAGGTTTGAGGGTATGACGAGAATGAATCTAATAGATAAAATTGCCCTTGTCGGGCAACGCATGAAGTCCGAACAAATTTCATTGAAAGAATCGTTACTGGCTTCTTCCCGGGTATCTGTATCAGATGACAGTGTGGAGGGGGTAGATCGCCTTATCTATAACCACTGCCTGAATAAAAAAAATCTCTCCGACTTCTTTGGAAAATCTCGAGTTACCTTCAATAAAATTCTCGCTGATCTCGAAGAAAAAAGGCTGGTGGGTCAACCTATTTATCAGAACAAAAACCACCTTTATACCCGCTGGGATGTCCAGAATATTATGGATGCCCTGGGTTATCCGCGCTATAGAGATTACTACCAGAGCCGAACAATCATTGTTCAGAATCATAAAGGTGGGACAGGAAAAAGCACGACCTCAGTGGCTCTGGCTGTAGCAGCAGCACTTGATCTCCAGTTGAATGCCAGAGTTTTAGTAATTGAATGGGATCCGCAAGGCTCTATTGGTAGCGGTATGATTCAAAGCGTATCTGAAGACGACGTATTCCTGACTGCAATCGACGCAATCCTGGGCGTGTATGAAGAAGGTTCTGAATATAAAAAATACCTCGACATGGGTTACTCTGAGGCTGAAATCATTGAGAATATGCCGTTCTCAACCCATCTGCCAAATCTTGATGTAATTACTGCGTTCCCAACCGATGCGAGATTCAAAGATAAATACTGGCAGTGCAGTAAAGAAGAGCGCACTCAGTTGTTGCTACGATTCAAAGAAGTGATAATGCCAGTCCTGAAAGCTAAGTATGACCTTATTATCTTCGATACCCCTCCAGAAGACTCGCCAATTATCTGGGCCGCTGATGAGGCCGCTGACGGTATTCTTGTCGCAGTTTCTCCGCGAGAATACGACTATGCATCCACAACTGATTTTATGCTGACGATCAGTGAGCGATTCCGTCAGTCTCCCAATAAAGGTGAAAATATTAAATGGTTTAAAGTACTGGCCGTTAACGTCGATGATAAAAGCCCATACGAAAAAATAGTCCTCGATAAGTTAATTCGAACCGTTCAAGACCTGTTTATGGCAACCAATATCAAAAACTCTGAAGCATTCAAAGCAGCTGCGTCACGGGGTAGGTCGGTTCTCGATATTAAGAAATCTGAAGAGTTATGTTCACCAAAGCAGCTGGATATTGCCGAAGAATCCGTAATGTCCGTATATCAACAGTTTATTAATGAGATAAAGAGTTTTTCAGCGAAGGAAGGAGTTAACGCATGAGTGATGAACAGCATATCGGAAACGATAAATCGCGTTATCTAAATACGCCAAAGCGAACCGATGTAGGCCACCGTTCCGGGTTAGCTAACCTTAAGAGTCCCCCTCGCATTAAGAAACTCTTTACCCTTCATAACGGGCGAAAACTTGAAGCTGAGCACGTCACTGTAGCAGCTGAAAATGTCGCTACTGAGACCGCCGTTCACCCAATGAACCCGCGAAATCAGGAAGCGCTTACCACAAACGCAGTACGAGATATCCTGCAACAAATTGAGTCAAGGGGTGTTGATACTGAAGGTGTTGCCGTTAAACGTGATGGCGTGTACCTGCTTATTGAAGGTAGCCGCAGACGTTTTTGCTGTATTGCGGCTCAAAAAGATCTGCCTTTATGGGTGCTACCAGATGATCTATCAGCTGAGGACATCAAGGCGATTATTACCGCTGCACAAACATCACGCCGATTCTCATACCGAGAGGTTGGGCTTCAGTATCTGGAACTAATGCAGGAAAAAGGATTCACCAAAAATGAAGAGCTTGCCCTCTTTCTTGGCATAAGCCATGTGTCAGTCTTTAAACGTATTCAGGCGGCGCGTATTGACGGTTCGTTGATAGCTCTGTTCCCGGATTATGAAGGTATACCAAACTCCTTCTACAGCCGGTTGTCCAAACTTCAGAAATACGTAGAGAGCAACCTTTTCATTCTTGCAGATGTAGTTGATAGGGTGAAAGAAGAAATTGCTAATCTGGACATCAGTGACATCCCGGAAGCGCAGAAAATTGTCATGGCGCAGATCACAAAGGCGGTTGAATTACTCGATCAAAAGCCACCTGCAAAAAGTTGGGAAACCCGTGATCTGGCTAATTTTGCTAATAAGGACAAATACGCCCGTATCAGCAAAAATGCATCAGGCCGTAAAGTTCGCTTTGAATTTAACCGAATGAGTACCGAGCTCATGGCAGAAATTGAAGCATTTATTACGGATAAACTGAGTAGCGAAAAATAACAATTCGCCATTGCTTGATTATCGAAACTGCACCTCCTGGTGCAGTTTTTTTTTGGCCGCAAACCTATTCGTCAGGAGGAGACACCGGTTGATAATAGGAAAAAAACAGCTCATGAGGTGGCTATGCTTTCGGAAAAAATTGTAACCCTGTTTTCAAATGACGCATTAAAGCGTTTCACGATTCTTGAGGCTTACGCCGAGCTAAAACGTCAGGGTACTTTTAGCGTTTTCCTTTCGTTCATCGATCCTCGTACTGATTGTCTCGTAGAGGGTAACTTTCAATTCTACCCGAACCCCGTTAAGACCTACTCAAACATGGGAGTATGCTATCTCACTGAACATCTTGGGCTAACGTTAAAAATCCCAAGCTCTATGGAATGGTGGGCTACACATGAAAAGTCAACATTTCATAACCAAGACATCACCTATCTGAAGGAGGGTGAATACGTAAAGGCAACCATTAAACTGGAAATAGGCTCGCGGATCAGAGTTCCTAATGCGTTCGAAGTTGCCCCTTCCATGTGAACTTAAGGCATATCAAAGTAAATTACTGACGAGGACGGCTATGGCACTCACGATAAAAACAGAAACACTAAAAGCTACCACAAGCCCAACATTTGAGGCTTTACGTAATCGTTATAGCCACCGTAGTTCTGACGATGAGATTGCCGTCGATCCGCTATGTTTATCTCGGGATGATCTGAATGAACTTTTACAGGCATGTCGTGGTGATGGAGAGTCAAAAAATCGACGAGCTCTTGAATCGATCATCACTGCACTGGAAGGTGATTTCGATAAGCCTGTGAGCAGTTTTCCGGCATTCGGTCGTGTGTTACTACAGTATCTGAAGTCAAATCGAATTGATGGCTGGATATACCGACGCGGTCATGACGGCAACCTGTACCCCGGTCTTGTTACAGCAATAAAAGAAGTAAAATCAGAAAAAAACTCTGACCGTCCCCCATCACTATTGTTACAAATCAGCTGGTATGGGTTCGGCGAATATTCGCACTCCAAAAAGGTTTACGGAACCCAGCTTACCGCCCTGAATTTCGAGCCTAATGAGGTGGCGCGGCGCAGTGTCGCTAAGACACTGGCCGACCGTGATATCTACCATGAAACGCATGAGCTGAAACAAGAGTACCTGGAACAACTAACGCGGTTTAAGGAAGTGGTCGACGGGCAATTTGGCAATCAGTTTAAAGCAACCGGCAGGGCTGTCAGAATGGAATCGTATAGCTACAGCGACCGGAATCTGGAAATAGCAGGGCATAAACTGATACACGATTTGCCTGATAGTGAGTGCGATGCCTACGGTGCAGAAGTGGAGTCGCCTCTTTTTGAAGATGACCAGTTTGGCCTTTTACCCGAAATTCCTGTGCAGCGTTATTTTGATCTCTCGCTGCAAGACTTTATCTGGATACATGCCAATAACGTAGAACCATACAAGTATGATAAAGAACTGCCAAAAAAGATGGTTTTGCCGGAAGACCACCGTGATTTACTCGATATACTGACCACGGATATCAGCGCTTTCACCAGCGATATTGTTGAAGGGAAAAGCGCGGGTAACATCATCATGTGCGTGGGCTCACCCGGACTTGGGAAGACATTAACTGCTGAAGTGTATGCAGAGGTCATTGAACGGCCCCTGTACTCAATTCATGCTGGCGCACTGGGAACCAACGCCGATGACATTGAGAAAAATCTGCGGACGATTCTGACCCGGGCTAAACGCTGGAACTGTGTCCTGCTTCTGGACGAAGCCGATGTGTTTGTCATGCAGCGTGGAGCATCACTGACTCAAAATGCCATCGTTGCGGAGTTCCTCCGTACACTGGAGTATTTCGATGGGTTGATGTTCATGACAAGCAACCGGGGTAGTGACATCGATGAGGCTATCATACCAAGATGCGCTGCAATCATTCACTATGATGTGCCGGAGAAATCAGATGCCCAAAAGATCTGGAAGATTATGGGTGAGAACTTTGGCGTGAACATTCCTGATGAACTGGTCAGATCACTTGTAAACACTTACCCAGAACTTCCACCACGTGACATCAAGATGTTGCTACGGCTCACGTTGCGAATGAGCGTGAAAGAGCAGGGGAGTGGTAGCATCCCGACACTGGATATTGTGCGGAAATGCGCGATGTTTCGTGGGATAGAACGAAAGGGAAAAGAAAAAGCCCTGTGATAACGATGCCGGGTTCGCCCGGCATACAACCTGCTGGCCCAGCCCAAAGCAATCCGAGTTCTTCAGCAAAAGCAGCAGCGTGTCGGAAATAACTGTGTTATAACAATTCAGGTGATCATGATGAGAAGTTGATAACAATGTTTAAGCTAAGTCCCATAAGAAAAAAAACAAACAAGCTGCATAAACTCCTTAATAACGGCTATCGTTTCGTAATCATGCATGAAGATGAAATTATTGAACCCTTCCGCTACGAAATAGAAGCCAGACGAAAACTATTCTTTGGCAGAAAACTCCTTTCTATTTCCGACCTCATCGACTCAATAAACGATAGTGTAAAAACCCAAGCAAAACGCGCCCCTTAACTATTCGTCACCTGAATAACTCCAGCTATGATAAACATTATTATCAAGCTTAAAGGTGATACTTATGAAACCGTTTGGGATTTTCTATTCAGTAGAAGGCTGCACTTGTTCACTGTGCCGCTCGCGTGGCTATCGTAAAAACAATGCATACGATAGATCTCTTCGTGTAAGCAAACACCGCGCCCGTCAGCAGGCCAAGCGTGAAATCCGCTCCGCCGTATTCAGCATCGACAATTAAGAAAGGTTGATGATAAATAAGAAGAATAACGAGGATAACAAATGACTGATGAAAACCAAATAAAGGTGCTGTTTTGCATTCTGCGTCGTCGATTCGTGGATTATGTCCCTGAGTTTGAAAACTGTGTAGAAGAACGGGAAGTCATCAATGAAACGCCGAAGGGTTACCGTATGTCCGTCTCCTACGGCACATCAGTTTACCTGCACGCGGATTATGAGTTTTTCGAATCACGTCAGGCAGCGTATCAATGGTGCGCCCGCCGTGTGACCGCTAGCATTGAGAAGATGAAACAAAAAATGCAGGCGGCAGAAGCAACAAAAATAAAACTGATAGAAGCATCCGGGAACTGTGGCGAATAAGATGACACCACGTCAAATTATCCTCTCACATATTACAGCTGAGAAAGCACTCCCACGAGGAACGCTGATCTGGTTATTCTACGAGAATGCCGATGATTTAATCAGCCTGAATGAAGTGGGCGATAATCTTGAAAGGTGGCATCAACGAGTTGGGTCGCCTGAAGAAATTCAGGTGATACTGGATATGCCTGATGACGATTCAGAAGTCTGGCTATTCAGCCCAACAAAATTATTCTCCCCACGGGTAAAAACCCCCGTTCTGACAGCCAGAGATAGGGCAGTTGCTCGCTATGGCGTTTCTCGCGTTATGACGGCGGAGAAAGTTGTTTTTCTGTATTCAGGGTATCTTCTGCACCTCTATAGACAGGCATATGGTTTCACCGGCCCTGCGCCTGAAGTTCGGGTCAACTGGAGTGCCAAACATTCATGGGGCGGCAGGAGCTCAATCACTATTTCACCATCGTCCATTTATCCTGACAGTGATACACCGCGCTATCGCTACCATGAGTACGCACATATAGAGCAGCGTAAGGACATCGGAGCATTTTATTCAATCAATCAACTGGATCATATCAAAGGCGTAGTGGCACATGAGCTTGCGCACTTTTGCCAGCGCCACACTGGAAAAGATAATTTTAAATTTGGTTTTCCGGTACTCCCTGAAAAAGATTTCAGAACGGCTCATGGTGATGGGTGGCAGTTCTTGTATGCATTTTTCAGAACAGAATTAAATAAAAGAATTCAGCGATAACCCAAAAAAAGGCATAACCAATGTACCTTCTTTCCATTTTATTATTTACATTTGTTTATCTGTTATCCTTTAATTCTGTTATAGAGGAAAATAGAGACCGCTATTCCATACAGACTTTTGCAATAGTGATGATCACGATATTCCTGATATCAATGCCAGTAACAACAACTTTTGTGTCGTTGATGCTTGAAGAAAACCAGAGAGAGCATCGTGATTTGATTTCCTTCCTGCAAATCAATTCCGTTTGGTTCGCAGGAGCCGGGGGGCTGGTGGCTATCTTCTTGTCAGCCCTGACAATGGTTCGCCTGAAGCAAAAACGTATCCGTCACAAAACATCGAACCTTAACCTCATCGTTGTGGGCCTTTTCGCGGGCGTAGTCTCTTTTGCCAGCGCGTATAAGCATCTAGCTTTCTTCAGTGGGGATGATGCGGGAGTGTTTTTATATGAGGCTATACCAGCCATCGATGACATCGACTGTAACGCGCCAATACTCCTGGTGAAATGGGAACCTGACTCAAAGAAGCCAACTGCATGGCGATGCCCTACGGGCGTTGCATTCAATATCAATAGTCCTACTCCATTCCTACCTTGGGGTTCATATGAGGAAGGGGAGAGTTCAAAACTAAATGAAGTGATGACAATTTTGATGAAAAATGCGGTCAAAATCGAAAAACGTCGCCATCTTGATGTCATCATTACGAGCTAAGGCCTTGTAATCACTGGATTACAGGGCTTTTTTATGTACCCGAAAAAAAAGAGACATTTTGTCCCCAAATACGCTTCGTCACCTGTTTGGTGTGTGTTTAACTGGATTTACAGCAAGCAACGAACCTCGCGACACAATAACTAAAGCGGAGAAACACCATGAACACCGACGTTAAAGCTATCTTCGAACAAAGCCGTACCCTGGAAAATCTGGAAGGCGCTGCGGTACTGATGCGCAGCTTAGACAAAGCGCCATCATCACTCCGAGCACTGAGCGATTTCGTAACCAAAGCGCGTAAAAGCGGCAATACGGAACAGTTCGAAGAAGCCGATATCGGGCGTAACAACGTCTTTGCGGTGAGCCCGTACTGGTTGTTTGTGGAAGAGGGACTGAACCTCCGCGACGTAAATTATGACCGTGCGGTAATGTTCAAACACGCTTATCTGGAACGTCCTCAGTCAGTGCCTGTCATCCGCGTTAAACCAGTAGTAGTGGAAGGCGTAACCCGCCTGAAAATCATTGATGGCCACCACCGTTTTGCTGGCCTGATGATGGCGATTGCTGAGGGCGCGAGCTTCCAGAAAATCACCGTCGAGGAATTTGAAGGCGGCAAGGACGAAGAAGTCTACAACATGATCGAGAGCGCCAACTCCCTTCAGTTGAAGATGGTGGAACGCGCTGAAGGCTTCAAGCGCCTGATTGGCTGGGGTCACACCATTGAGTCGATTGCTCAGCGTCTGGGTGTCTCTCTGGTCACCGTTCGCCGCAGTATCGTGCTGGCAAACGCTGACTTCAGCATCAAGATGCTGGTGAAAGAAGATAAGGTATCTGGTGACGTTGCCGTTGACGTTATTAACGAATGTCAGGGTACTGACCGCGACCCGTATGAAGTCCTGATGGAATCCCTGAAAAAGGCAGAAGGAGCTGGGAAAACCCGCGTCACTGCCAAATTCGTGAGTTCCAAGAAAAAGACTGGCCTGAAACCGAAAGTTATCCGTAAAACCTTCGACAGCCTGTTGCCAACCCTGAGCCAGCTGCGCGACCAGATCCCGCCGCAGCCGGAAGGTGAGCATGAAAATCAGATCGAAATTACGGAAACCGTGCCGGAAGAAGTCGTCTTACGCCTGACTCCTGAAATGGCCCGTACTCTGATGGCTACCCTGGCTGAACTGGAATCAGCAAAACAGGCAGAAGATGCTGAAGCTAATGGTGACAACGACGGTGATAGTGCTGAAAACAACGGCGGTGCTGACGATGCGACTGATGCCGATACCGATGGCGCTAACCAGCAGAATGGTGAAACTGAAGAGACTCAGCTGCACCCGGTGTACTAACCTCCCAGCAGGTCTTTAACAGACCTGCATAAAATTCCTTTTCATTCTGATGGGCCGGATAAACCGGCTCATATTTTTGCACATATAAATGGCCGCATTTTGCTGTCTTAAATTTTTCGATGATAGACAGGAGCGCATTAAAATATCAGGGTTATAGACTTTTTTGGATAGCAATGGGGGTCGCGTTGAATATTCAGACTAATTATATCGAGCTGCAAAATTGGCTCGAAAAGGCAAAAAGTATTTATTCCTCCGCAGGATGCCCGCACGAAAGAGTTGATGATGGCATTTTAAAAATTGCAATGCAGGTAGCGGCTATTAGAAAAACAAAACCAGATATGCTGCATGTATTCCTTCAGGAGTTAATTACTGAGTTCAAGGGTTATAAACTCATTCAGTGCCGATTCAATAAATCCAATTATGAGCATTTTGTTATGACCCCGGAAATTCAGATTCTGATCGGTGGTCTTATGGATAAAGCGTCAGAGGGAATAATGCTGGCTTCTATCTGCCACATGCTACAGGTAGATACGTTATCCGAACTTCTAAGCCTAATCCCAACGGGAATGCCAGACACCGATGTACTGGATGCGCTATGGCGTGATCAGAAGACGCCCGCAGGACTGAACCTGCTTGATGACTTCGTACTTCTGGATACCGTTGCGCTGGCTAATAAGCGGGGGATTGCTGCATGAATGTATCGGCGTTGATTAGTAGCCTCTATGTGACCGTTATCGCCGGGCAGGAGCTGGAAGCAAAAGCTCTGGAGCATCACGAACGCCGTACAGCTGGTCGATTTTGCCGAAAAACACTTTCTGTCCACGCGGTGAAGCGCAAGCCCGGGGTGGAATTTCTGGCGCGGCTGAAAGTCAATTACGCCCGCGCCAACCTGACAAACTGCGACCCCGGTACAGTAGCCGAGCTGAGGCTGGTGGGCCGCTCTGATGAAGCGAATGAGCTCTCTGAAGCAATTCTAAAGGCAATAGCATCCAGTTACCCGGAGTTGGTATCGGAATGCGCACGACAATTACAAAAACAAAAGCTATTCCAGAACCTCTGAGGCCACTTATGACTATGGCGGACATCTCGTTTACCGAAACAGGTGAGACAAAGCAAACAGCTGAATACAGCTTAAAAACCCCTCCGCAATCGATAGAAGCGGAACAGTCCGTGCTGGGCGGGTTAATGCTTGAAAACCAGAGATGGGATGATGTGGCAGAAATCGTTAGTGAGCAGGATTTTAGTTCTCGACCGCATCGCTCAATTTTCTCTGCAATGAGATCGCTCGTTGCGAATCAATTCCCGATTGATTTGATAACCCTCGCTGAGCACATCGAAAACGAGGGAGAAGGTAAGCTGGATAGTCTCGGCGGTTTCGCCTATCTGGCAGAACTGTCAAAAAATACGCCCAGTGCGGCAAATATAATTGCCTACGCGCAGATCGTCAGGGAACGTGCCGTAATCAGGGAAATGATAAAAGTTGCCAACGAAATAACCGAGGCCGGTTACAACCCGGAAGGTAGGACAAGTGACGAATTGCTTGATCTTGCAGAAAGCCGGATTTTCCAGATTGCAGAGCAAAGGGGAAATAAAAGCGGTGGGCCGGAAAATATCAGCAGCATTCTGGACAGAACCGTTACCAAGATTGAAGCCTTGTTCCAGCGTCCCCATGACGGGGTCACTGGAGTTGATACCGGCTACGTGGACGTGAACAAGAAGACAGCCGGTCTACAGCCCTCGGATTTGATTATTATCGCTGCCAGACCCTCAATGGGGAAAACTACGTTTGCAATGAACATCTGCGAGAATGTATCGCTGACAAACGATAAGCCCGTCATGATTTTCAGCCTGGAAATGCCTACGGAACAGCTCATGATGCGCTCACTGGCATCGCTATCACGCGTCAACCAGACCAGCATCCGAACCGGACAGCTCGATGACGAGGACTGGGCCCGGTTATCCGGCACAATGGGACTGCTGCTGGAAAAAAAGAACATTTACATTGATGACAGCTCTGGCCTAACACCTATGGACGTTCGCTCCCGGGCGCGTCGATTGTCCCGCGAACACGGTGGGCTTAGCCTCATTATGATCGACTACCTTCAGTTGATGCGTGTACCGTCGTTATCTGACAACAGAACTCTGGAAATTGCTGAAATCTCCCGATCTCTGAAAGCACTGGCAAAAGAGCTGAATGTACCGGTAATCGCTTTATCGCAACTAAACCGCTCGCTTGAACAACGTGCCGATAAACGTCCGGTAAACTCAGATTTGCGAGAGTCAGGCTCCATTGAGCAGGATGCTGACCTGATCATGTTTATTTACCGTGATGAGGTCTATCACGAAAATAGCGATATGAAAGGTATAGCCGAAATTATCATAGGTAAACAGCGCAACGGGCCTATAGGGACAGTACGTCTCACATTTAATGGTCAATGGTCTCGATTTGATAATTATGGTGGCCCTGAGTATCATGATGACGACTGACCATAAAAGCTACTGACCTTATCCTGATATTTAATTAAAGGTTTTCGACTGTTTAATTTCGCCAGCTGATTGGCCCGATAGATAATGGTTCTACGGACAGCAATCTTTTATATAGGTGTAAAATGAAAACGATACTCTCAGCTTTATTATTCGTTGTTTCATGGAATGCACTGGCACAGGATGAGGGAAATAGTGGTGATAAAAAGCAACAGGCAACGGCAACTATTCAAATTTCGATTACAATTTTACCCGAACCGGTAAAACCAAAGATCACCAAAGAACAGGTGAGTGATACGCTAACCGTCATTTCTTATGAATGGTAGCATCCAGACAACCAACGGTTAAGCCTGCTCCAGCAAAGAAAAGTATCTTTCTGAACATCACTTCGTCACCCGAATGCCTCGTGATTTAATAAGTAAACAAACCGGACAATATTCACGAGGTGTTTTATGACAAATGAAACTCAGAACAACGCATCCGCACCTGAAGAGTTAATCACGCGTATATCGCAGGTCATTAAACGCAAGGATGGATCTGAAGTGAAAATTACTGCTCAGGCTGCGTTCGGTGCAGGGTTAACTCGCTCTATCGATGTATATGTTCTTCGTCGGGATAATGCTGATTCAAACTGGCAAGGTTGCAGTAATCGACCAAAAGCAGGATGGCGGAATATGTCTGTAGATGAATATATCCGTGAAGGGCGCTCTGAAATGCTTAAGGCAGTTACGCCGGGAGAAATTCTAAAGCTCACAAATGCCATTGGCAAACCAATGAGTTGTCTTGATCAATTATTTCCATCCCCGATTACTAAATAAATCATTAAATAATACCGCTGGCCTTATTCGTCAGCTGGTACGCCCGTGTTTAAATAAATATACAAAACGAATAAATAAACAGGTGAACCATGCAACAGGTAATCGACTTTGGCACATCAGAACCGACCCTTGCCCCAATCCTTACCGGGGATAAATGGGATACGGTTTGGCAAACACTGGCTAATGACGAAGACCTGAATTATGTCGATGCCAGCACTGGCACGAGCATGGCCAATCTTATCACCACCGGCACAAACGCCATTTATAAAGCGCTTACTGACGGCTGGACTATGAGCCTGGCGTATTCATCAGGAAAGGACTCTGAGTGCGTTCTGCACCTCTTCCTGATGGCGCTGGTAAGGGCTACCCGCAATGGCACAAACATCAGCCAGCATCACTATGTGATCCACACCGACACGGGCATCGAGAATCCAGCCGTCCGCTGGCTGGCAGACACAAAACTCGCCGAACTTGAGGCATTCGTTGAAAAGCACCAGTTACCGCTGAGCATTGTAATTGGTAAGCCTGGACTGACATCTGGGTGGACTGGCCGCATCCTTTCAGGGCGAGGATTGCCAACATTTTCAAATAGTTCCGCCAGACAGTGCTCGATCGACTTGAAGGTCGATCCTGCACGTCGGGCCCGTGCCGAGTACATGCGAGGACTGCCTAAAGCCGTTCGTCAGCGCGTTTGTCTGCTGCTGGGTTCCCGTGATGCAGAGAGCACAACCCGTGCCATGAACATCGAAAAAAAAGGCGGGAGCGCTGAAGACGTTAAACAGACAAAAGAGGGCGGTGAGCTCTATCCGATCCGTCACTGGCATCAGGGGAACGTATGGGAATTCCTGCTATCGTCCGGGGATGAGGCTCGTTTTGCGTTACCCAGTTACCTGCCTAACAATAATGAAACTGCTGAGCTCTACAAAGAGGCTACGGGCGAATGTGTCTGGACGGGTTCTGAAAAAGCAAAAAGCGCCTGTGGTTCACGATTTGGCTGTTACCTTTGCCAGGCTGTAGGGCTCGACCGCTCTATGGAAAACCTGCTGAATGCCGACCCGGAGAAATATGGCTATATGGCTATCCTGAACCGGCTTCAGCGTTTCATTGCCAAACGCCGTTATGCCTGGGAAGACCGCCATCCAGTGGGCCGCACGGTATACGAAGGTGGGTATATTAAGATCCAGCCAGATGTATACTCGCCGAAATTCCTGGAACGTCTGTTACACATCTGCTGTAGCGCCGACTACGTAGAGCAGCAACGCGCCGATGACGTTGCCGAGAAACTCGCTTACGGCTTGCTGGAAGACAATGCGCATAACCGTCGCATGTCCCGGCCTCAGTTCCGCATCGTCAGCGAAGAAGCCGTTGTGCATGTCGATTTCATGTGGGCTTTCCATCATTTCAATGACAAGCCTTTTAGGGCACTGGAGATCTACCACCGCGTCTGGGCCCACGGCGAGCTGGATCTGTTGACTGATGAACCGACGATGCCTGTAGTCCCTCAGTCCCCAATCCCTAAAGCAGTCTGGCTGAAGGTGGGGAAATTTGGCGATGACTCACTATTTGATGGGCTGGCTGATCCTGTTGCGGAAATGACCTATTTCGACGGCGGAGATGACGAACGCGCCGCACGTGTCATCAAGACAAGAGACGGCCACCGTCGTGTTGTCAGTTTCAGCGAAGATAACGAAGTTACCGTAGATGAAGAGTCTGCAAGCTTTGTGTTATGGGTGGAATACCCACGCCTTAAATCTGCTATTGAGAGCGGGGCGTACACCGCTGGGAGCGCGGCGCAGTTCTACCTGCGTTTCGGCACGGTATCTCTGTGCAAAGGTAAGTCAGCCTTGTATCACAAAATGATGCAGCGTGGTCAAACCTACCATCGACTCGGCCTGACCGGATTCCAGTCGATGGAAGGGATCACAGCTCGAAAAGACCTTCGCATCCTCTCGACCGAGAAATACCAGCATGTTCTGAAAAGAACGCTGGAGGCCCGGATCATTCGTTTTAAATGGTGGGCTAACCTCGCTTTCACCATCCAGTACCACATGACCCGCATGACAGAATTTGGGTTCTGGCTGCATCGCGTCTTACGCCAGGAAAGCCATAACGAGCTTATGGACGAGAAAACGCTGTGCAAAAACAGCCTGGAAACTGTCCTGATCAACCAGACCAATGCCTGGTGTCTTGTGATGAGTGACGTGGGCAACAAACCTGATACATCAAATGCGCTGCGCCGCTACTGGAGACAGGAGCGGGCCCGAGCTTTCGCGCACTGTGCTTCAGTACCGGAAGTCCTTAAATCGCTGGTGGCTCGTGAGATGTTCAATATTTATCGACGTGCGCTTTATGAACTCAATAGCCATAAAGAGTTGAGCCTTGGCCTGATACACATACAGGAACTGGCAACTCAGAACGCGGACGCGTTACGGATCCATATCAAAATAATGATGCGGTTAATCAGGCTGTGGCAATTGTCAGGTTTAACAAGCATTGGTCAGAGTGAATTTTGTGAGGCGGCTTAACTGCCTGGAATAAAGGGAAAATAATGAAAATCATGCTTTCACTAGGCTCTGTTGCTATTACGACAGTAGCATCTATGTTGTTGCTGTGCAGCCAGGCTAATGGCAGCAACGGGAACAGGCCTTTACGGATCAACGAACCTGTTCAGATTACTATCGAACAAGTGATGTATCGCATTGCAAATGGTAACCAGAATATCGGCATGAAAATGCGTGAAAACCCAGTGCTGTTTTCGGGTCATGCCGGAATCAGTGTAGAGCTAAGTGATTTTCCGCCCGGGTCAAAATCCGCGCCCGTACCCGGAACTACCGTAATGCTGCGTACCGCTTTGTCTGGTCAGACAGAGGCCTGTTATCAGCAGCACTGCTACTCAGCCGAAGTGACCACGTACAACGAATAGAGGTCTTGCTATGGCAGACAGAACTGATGGAATGAAAGGAAGAGCACTGATTAGGCAGTTGTCCGGTATGCCACCCGGCGTTAACCCATTAAACGTTCCTCAGCCGCTTAAGCGAACCGTGTGCCTGGCAAAAGGCATAGTGGATACATGGGATAGTTTTCCATCCGAAAACAACCTTGCAATCGCCCTGGAAAACGCCGCTGCAATATCACGGCTGGCGATAAGCCTCCTGCAAGAACGGGAAGTACTGTACCGGCAGCTGGCATCTCTTGGAGTAGAACCAGAGAAAATGAAACAATCCGTCGAAGCCATCCCGATGGAAACGCTTTTAAAAAGCCTTCCAATGAGGAAAAAGTAACTTTCTAGCGTTTTTTGTTTCCGCTGTAAGAAGACACCTTTTTTGGTGCTCAATAGCAGTATTTTTTTAACAGATAAACTAAACGAATTCAATATTTCTTAAATTCAAGCACATTTTGTCTTCTTTTAAATTTCGTCGTAGGTTTAATGCAGTTAATAATGTTACTCACGGATTAATTTTTAAAAAATACAGAGCCTAATCAGGCTATACGGGTTTTGTAATTGCTATCATTAAAGTCACGAGGAAAACCATGAGTGCATACGTCGAGCAGGTATTTAATGATGTTGAAAAAATGCGTGGCAAAGTTCTGGCCGACCGATTCCGCATGGTATTCAAAAAAATCCAGCTTGTGAAGAACGACGACTCAGACGAGGCCTACAACCTGAAGCAACAGGAAAACCTAGCCGCTGTCACTGAACTTCAGAATGCTGGTGGTTTCATTGATTGGGACATCAAGGTCACTAAGTATAGCAACACATCCACTCAGGTTGAGTTGCGGCATAAGGTAGATGGTGTGCTGGTATGGCGCGATTTTACCTTCGTAAGCGATTTTGTATTCGAACTCGCTAAAAACGTTGTCTATTCAAAAGAGACGGTCTGAATTCAATTATTGCATTAATAACCGGTGGAAAAATGGAGCAACTGACACCTGCAAAACTCGACTCGATGATTACTGAGACTACAACTGAACTGCTATATGCGCAGAGGGCACTTATCAGCCCAAGCCGAGCTGATGCGATGGAAAAGAAAGCGTCTCAATTACTCAGCATATTATTGGAGTTAAAGGAACTAAGAAATAAAAGCCCACAAAAAATCATACTGCCACCCCCTGCATGTTGCTTTGCAGATCATAGTTATCCTGCATATTCCAGAGACCAAGTTATTGCAATACTTGATTCTCTTGGACATAAAATTATTGAAAAGGAAAATTAATGCGCCAGACAAAAATCGTAAATATATTCTATGCCAGTGCTGAAGAGCTTCAGCTAGGCATTAACGAGATAGATACTGAGATTACGACCGCTTTGCAGAACGGCAATATGGAAGCCGTCAAAAAAGCAACGTTACTTAAAAACACCATGATTAGTCTGCTGGACAACAAACAGAAGGGCGAGCTGGTTCAAGAAACGTGTACGTCAGGCGAAAAGGCTGATTCATCGGTAGAAATAACGGACGCAATGGCCTACGCGTTCCACGCGGCATCTGGTGAGGGTGCAATTGGTTCCGATGATGTTGAAGAGATAAAGCGTGGTCTGCGGGTAGTTATCAATGAGTGTGGCCTCACAAATCACCTCGTAAAGATCCCTGCTGGTTTACACGATGCAACAGCTCAGCTTGTAGTTAACTTCGCCTCTGAGATGGCGGGTAAGCTTTACCGGGCCCAGGAGAAGTATGGTCGTGGGGCTGAATGGGCAAAATCTGACTGGAAGGATGAATGCCTCAAAGAGCTCCACCGACACCTTTCAAAAGGTGATCCACGTGATGTAGCAGCCTACTGCATGTTTTCGTGGCATCACGGTTGGCTGACCCACAGCGAACAACCTGCTATAGCGGGGCTCAGCGAAAGAGTTCTGTTCGATAGCTTTATGAAAGATGATTACTCACCTGATTCAAGTGGTTCAGTATCAGAGGAAGAAGAAAGGGTCTTTCTTGAGGTGCTCTTTCACATATGGCAAGGCCGGGCCGCAGTTCAGAATGGATTAACTCAACAGGAAATGGATATCGTAATGAAGTACCGGGAACAAAATCAGAAATAACATTACTGCGTTCTGACAACCAGTAAATTAACTCGATGCGGTATTTCAGAAAGGAAAAATTATGATCGTTCTCAAATACCCTCCTTACCCATCGCCCTTCTGGTTCCGGGGGGAAAAAGATAAAACGGGTGTGGTTACCGAGGTTGGAACAGTTTATGTGGAAGCAACAAAGGATAACCTGCTGCTGGTGGAGGGCACACTCCCTCCGGTAGGTGCGACTTTGTTTCTTACACCTGACCGGTTCGATATTAAAGCTGAAACTGAGATTGATAGCCGGGCCCGACGAGAGGAACAGGCCAGACAACGTCTGACACGGCAAGAAGAAGAACGACAGCAAAAGGCCGCTCTCGATATGAAGCTGATGCAACAGGCGCAAGAGCGAAACGCTCGTTTGTATCTTCCGGTACGATGGACAAGCGGATTCAAATCGGTGATTTCCGGGCTGACGGAAAACAGTAGCGGTAACGGTATAAACCGGCGAACTGTGATTCACGTGCTTTTACTTGAGGACATACGTGATGGGCGCCTGGTCAGAAATGAAGGGGATTTTCTTTGCACCGCCGCAGGTGGAAGTAACGGCAAGCTTTGGGTTAACCCAGCCACCCATAGTGATGGTGAGTACGGGCCTTACGTATGTGAAATAACGTGTAAGCAGTGTATTAAGGCTGCTCTACGTTGGCAGGATAAAAATAAGGCCGTCCCACCGGAATGTGTTCCGTAGGTATCAGGCGAACCGATCACCACGCTATAGAGAGAGGGGACAGTGAACATGCAAGTTGCTAAAAACAAGTACGCCGTTCTGGACAGTGCGATCATGAAAATACTCGGCAAAGAGCCGGTTCCATTTTCACTGATTATGCTTCCAGACGTAGCTGGTGAGTGTTCCCGACTCGCTGATGAGGAGAGGAATAAGCCGATGCCATTCCGCATTCTTGACCGGCGGTTACAGGCGCTAAGAAAGGCTGGCAAAATTCAGTTCGTGACCGGAAAAGGCTGGGTAAACCCTCTTTCCTGACCACCCGCAATTCGTACTGCATCTTCCTTTTCGTAAAAGGCAACTCTTCGTTGCCTTTCATCCCCCAGAGCTATTCGTCACCTGCCCCCCCAACGATAAAATCAAAGTATCACAAACAATATGTCCCCCATTTAAGCCATTAGAAACACCATGTCCTAGTACAATAGCGGCAACATGGCTAAAGCCGGGGGAAGGAGATCATAATGACGGGTATCGTGCGCATTGAACAACCGGTAGAGCGAATTGAACGTTTCCATTCTCTTCAAGGCGGTCAGTACTGGCGGGCAAATGAAGCCATTGCTGAAGAGAACATTGCCGCTTCCGAAGTACTGCTGATTGAATCGCTGCGTTGGGTCGACAACAAACTGCATACGGTCATTCTGCGCACCCACCCATCAAAACATGGCCAACACATTCGGTTTGAATATACCGATGAATCTGGCCGCACTTGTGGCACTACCCGTAGCTTCACTCAGCACCGCTTTTTGTTTGATGACTTCGTTAACAAATTCACCTTTGCTGCTGACTCGAAAGAAGTCCGCGAAAGTGAAGTGCAGGCCTGCCAGCAGTTGGCTCAGAAGCTGACCGTTGAACTTTCCGAGGCGATGACAAACCCTGAACGCATGAAAGAGATCATTGCGGAACGCCTTGAAAAAGAGCAGACAGAAAAAAGCGAGAACAAACTCAATACTCTACCCGCGACGATTGACCAGTACACAAACCTCGCCACCGGCCCGTTAGAAAATGCGCTGACATCCGGTGTCAATGAGGAAAGCATTAAGGGAATGATGGAAGCGGCTCGGCATGGACATAAACTGGCCGTCATACAATCTGAATGGCTACAAGGTAAGAATAACGAAATTACCAGGGCCGTTCAGGCCGTCGTACCCTATTACCAGGAAATGGCTGCGGCGCAGCTGGCCGCATTCGAAGAGAGCAGGGAGAACGTTGAATCGCTGATGAAAGGGATTGCGTCTCTGGATCTTTTCATCGGCAAAGATGTTGTCGTCAACACGATAATCAAAGGCAATTCAGCCCCGAGCGACATTCCTCTGACATTTGTCCAGAAAAAGCTACTGATGGATGAGGAGCTCGCTGTCTATCTGGATCTGGGAGACTGGTTCGATTTCACCAAAGCAGATTTATTCGACCAGGCACTGCAAAAACACCCGGGCCTAATCGAGCAGATTTTCCCGACCCAACGTTGCGTACTGGTTATGGCCGTCACCAGACGGCACGTCAATTATCAGGATCCGTGGGAGGCTGCGGCCAAAGACTTTCAAAACAGATGTGTCTTCCTGCTGGTACGAGACGGCGAAAATATTTACCAGGTATGCAGCCCGGTTGAATCTCATCTGGGCGCTCATACGCTGTTCCCTGAACGTGACGAGCAGGACGCGCTTTTTCGCGGTTTTGACGGTTCTCGCATCACCTTCCGCGATGTAGCTTACACTGACCGGCTGCGGGCGCATGAAAAGATGGCGCTGCACTATAAACGTTTCCTGATCCTTTGCTGCGGGCTCGACCAGCGTGAGCGCCTGTTTGGCGAATTCTATGATCGCAGTAGTAACATTAATTTCATCTCGATGGACTTCCAGGAGAAATATTGCCGCTTTATTCATGACGCAGATGGAACCGGTCTGTTGAGTGACCCGGAGGCCGATACCAGACCATCGCTGGAGTCCTACATTAAGCAGGCGAACCAGCACCTGCGTTCTGGTTCACGCGTCTTTTGTGAGTGGAGACAGGTCGTTAATCCGGTTACCGCACCCGGGGCAGCTAAGGATGATTCAGGTAACGGCTACCGGGGACATTCATTCACGGTTGATTTCGTTAAAAGCCGTAGTACCAGCGTGGCATACCAGAAGAATGAAGAGATCTACGTTGATGTGCCAGTCGTTCAGCACACCTACAGCCGTAATGCGAAGTCAGACAAACGAGAATTCAATGCCAAGGTATGCCTCTCAAAATTCAGAACCTCTGATAGCCTTGGCTATCTTTGCCTGGACACGGTGAAATCCGCCGATCTCGAATATTACATTCACAACCGGCGTATCCGGGCTAACCATCTTTATTACATCCGGCTCTTCAAAGAACTTGCGGCACTGCTGAAGCTGGAAGAAACGCATGAAGAACAATACCGAAGCAAAATGCTGGCGGCTTTAAACGCCGGGAACATCGGTGACGAAAATGACCGGGTTGCGGCTGTAGATAAAACGATTCAGACGTGGCGCTGCGCAAACCGAGGTGCATCCCTCCAAAGTGGTCTGGAAGATGAGAAGCAATGGAAAGCGCTCCTTGCCATGATGGATTTAATTGCATGGCGAGGTCATGCAAGCATCCCGCAAATTGAATGCTACTGTGAGCAACTTGGAAACTCTCCTCTACGGCTTGTGGTAATGCCAAACGGCAAACTGGGCCTGTATGTAGCCCCACGAGCTGAAGAACGAAACGATGCAGCTGAGAAACACAAATGGGCTATACGTGTGGTATTGAGTCTGACGCGTACCGGTGTGAAAGAGGTATCTCGCTCATGGGCTCTGGTTAACGAACTGAGCGTATCTGAATGCACCCTCAAAGAATGGCCGCTGGTGGATGAGTGGAAAGGGTTAAAGTCTGTATTTGAAAGCTACGACCGGAAACTTAAAGCTCTGGCAGACATTGAACTGGGCCGTGAGACTCTCAAGCGTCTGAATCCCAGCAACCAGGAAGGTCTGAGCGAGCTGGCAGAATTGTGGATTAATGCTTTTGAAGAAATGAACTTCTACCGACCGACTGGCGGGATCGTTCAAAAGCCAGTAATGATGATCCCGATTGGTCTTATTGTCGACCGTGAGGAGTGGTCATACTTATATCTTGGTACACGCGGCTCTGCGGTCGAGTATATCTATCAGAATCTGAATGATAAGGCACTCAAGGCCCGGGTAGCCCACCGTCTGATTTCAAATTACGAGGTCAAAGAGGGTAAGCTCGATAATCTTGCCAATAAGAAAACAAGTCTGGGTCTCTTTTGCACAAAACAGCGCCCGGACATGGCCCCTTTTAGCGCAGACCGAAACATAGAGACATATGGGCCTGATTTCGGCGTTAACCATGCTGTGCTTACGCATATGGTATCGTTTAAATCGCAGATAGCGCTGATTCAGCAAGAGGCAGATCGCGGCTTACACCGTCGCTTCACGATAGCCAGCAACCTGGTCAGTTCAGCCGGGGAGTTGCTTATCGATCAACTGCTCGGCGATGCGGCGCGAGATGCAGATGAGCCGGTAGATATTCTTGAGGTGGTTATTAACCCAGCGCCAACCGGTGAACCAGGGGCGAAGCTGAAGAAGAATGGTGAGACATTCTGGCATAAGCACTGGTGTGATTTGTGTAAGCCAGGAACCGAAGAAAGCCTGGCACTCTCCCACATTCACGCGCCGGATCACGTCATTACGCGGACTTCGTTCAGTTCCAAGGAGGATGCCATCCTCTTCGTACTCAAGACGATGCCGCAGGCCAGAAAATACGAAAAGGATTTCTTCCGCGACAATGATTTCGATGTACCTGATGGGATTATTGAACGGTGGATAGACCGTTAATCATATGCAGTATGAATAAAAAAAAGCCCGCTTTAGTCGTTGCAAGCGGGCTTTTTATTTCTTCGCGTTACAGCTGTGGCATCAATTACAAAACGGAACGGCTTGGTGCCGGGGCGAAGAACGGAGAAAGGGATAGGCACGAGGTGGTGATAATGTTGCTATTCATATGGGGTATGAATAAGAAACAGCCCACTTGCGAGTACTAAGTGGGCCATTGAGGGTCAGGCATAAGACTCAGACAGAGCAGTAGCGGCTTCAAGCGCCGGTTCAAGCGACAGGCTGTTATCGCTGATAACATTCCATCCCTCATTGCCGTAAACAAAATGGACGTAACCTGCACGTTCAGTTTCTTCAGGGCGATAAGCATAGAAGTAGTCTTCATCAGTAGAGAACATGGCTTCAACAATACGTTCTACGTTCGTAGAGCGCTTCAGCACAATCTCTTCTGAGTCGAATACCGAGATGCTATATCCTGCTTCAATCAACCCGGTTGCTGCTGCCCGGGCAATTTCCTGCTCAATACGTTGCCGCTGATCTACGTTCATGCCTGCTGCTCCTCGATGGGAAGTGAAGTCGAACACACGAGAAAGCATGAACTATAGTTCACATTTAATCAATAAAAAAGGGAACTATACTTCACTTATTCTTGGTTTTTTTTAATACTGGTAGTCCTGCAAGCGCATCGTTCCAATGCTGCTCGCGTTCCTCATTACCTGAAATATTACTTATCCATCTTTCGGACTTGCCCCAGCGCTGTGCCAGCGCCTGCCGCGTCCAGCCTTTGCGTTTCATCTCTGCTTTAAATTCATCGCTGGTGGGTTTGTACATAGGTTAATCCACGTGAACTATAATTCACCTGATAGTACGGTAAGGCTGGTTAAGTAACAACGGGATATCGACGGTCATCTTCCGTTCCCGCACACGGGCCAGTGCTCCTGGCTATACTGAGTCAAAAATGCGGAGGACACATTATGTTTGAACGTATAAGCAGGTTTTTCGCTGGCGCAACAAAACAGGAGAGGGCGGAACCGTCAGTCTCTATACCTGAACCTGTTACTCTTGAGGGTGATAACGCGCCATCAGCTATCGAACATGACAGAAAAATAGTCCATGACAGCAGGGTATTTATACATAGGTCTTTAGGCTTTATACTTATGGTATATTCTCCCGAATTATTCAGAAAAGCCATTAATCATGACATATGTCTTGGCGGTAATGACTCCAACTTACTGATAGTGTTTTATGTTCAGATAATGCCCGATGACTTTGTCATGCAGCTCCACCGAT